>JAIXVB010000560.1 GCA_027483245.1 Verrucomicrobiaceae bacterium
CCTGTTCGCGTGATCATTGTTTTCGGCATCTGTCTTATCCAGAGCCTGTCATGTGCCGATCTGTTTCTCCCGTTTTCTTATCTTCTCCGTTTCTGTCTCTGATCTCGGCTTTGGTTCTTAGCCTGGGTTGCTTGGCGGGTTCATCCGTATCAGCGGCTACTTTGGCGACGGGGCCTGTAGTCGGGTTCGTGGAAATCGACATCGAAAAGGGCGATGAAGAGGTCATTGCTCCTTTGTTTTTGCCGCCGCCTGTCGCCCAGGGCGCGGTGTCGGCAGTGCTGGATGCTTCAACCTTGGAGATCGGTTGGCTTGGGCTGCCTGATTTCCAAGATTGGTCGCCGACTTCCACGTGGCTGAAGGTCACGGGCTCGCCTCTGGGCCTGCCGTTTTTTGGTTTGGCGGGTCCTTCGACCTCTTGGCATTTTCGCCCGGCCTATCTCGGGCCTTTTCCCTCGGGTCCAGCCACGGATTCACTCCTGCAAGTGGGTGACCGCCTGAGCATGGTGCCGTTCTGGACGGTGGATGAGCTGTTGGGTCAACCGGGAGCCACGGGGGCTTTTGCGGCGAGTGTGCCCGAGTCAGCAGACCGGGTGAGTTTGACCTCTCTCGACCTTTGGGCAAAACAACTGGGCCTTTCGGCTTCCTGGGTTCAAATGGGCGATCTTCTGGAACAGGACGCTGGCACTGGAGTGATCCATGAGGTGACGGGTCCTCTGAGTTATCGCCGATCCGCTTTAGCGCCCACCAAACGGCGGCTCATGATTCAAGGTTTGGCCCGGCAGACCGACACGACATTCCTGCTGCAGCCTGGAGTGTCCGTGCCGGTCTTCCGTCCCGATGCCAAGGAGCTGACGCTGGCCAATACGTTGGGCCTGCACACGGGCACGGCGACGAGCCTGTTGAAGCCTGGGCCGAGTGCCGATCTGGCCGATCAATTGATTTTGTGGATCACGCCCTTGGAGCTCAAGGCTCCTGCGGGGCGCTGGGAAGGTTTTTATCGTCTCACGGCATCGCCCACGGTGTGGCGCTCGGCCCTGCCACGGACGGGGGCGGTGCCGACCACTCTCAAGGTGCCCTCAGGAGCAGCTTTTTTTATCCGCAAGGCCTCCAACGCCACTCCCCAAGCATTGACGCTGCCCGCGGTTCCCAATCTGCCTCCGGTGGATACCACGGTTTCGCCCATCATCGATGTGGATGGGGATCAATTGGCCGATAGCTGGGAACTCACTCACCATCCTGCCTCCCCGGTGACAGCTCAAGGCGGAGGCCTGGAGCCTGCGGGTGATGAGGATGGCGATGGCTTTTCCAATCTGGCGGAGTTCTTGTTGGGTGGCCAGCCGCGTGCTTTTGATTTCCCGGCCAAACCGACCGTGGAGATCCGCACGGCCGGCACGGTCAAGTCGGCTTGGGTGAAGTTCCCGACGACCTCAGGCTGCCGTTACCGGGTGGAGTATCGGCTGGATACCCACACGGTCTGGTATGCCATCACGCCTGCGATCATCCTGGGAGACGGCTCTGAAAAGTCCGTTCAAATCCCTGCTTACAACGCCACTTTGGAACGTGAACCACGCTTCATCCGAGTCGTGGGCCTGCCGCCTCGGGACACGGATTTGGACAAACTTTCCGACAATGAGGAGGCCTTTTATGGCACCCATCCGCTCTACGAGGATACGGATGGAGATACCGTGTATGATGCTGTGGAACTTCAAACTCCGGGCCGTGATCCACTGGACTTCTTTGACGCGTCTTCTCTGTCCATTACCAAGGGAGATCGCCAGTTTGGCCCGCCTGGAGATTGGCTGCGTGAGGTCGTGGAAGTCACGGTGAAGACCAAAGGAGTGGTGGTGGCCAATAAACCGGTGACCTTCAGCGTCACCCACGGGGAGGCCTATTTTTCCCACCAACTCAGCGGCCAGTTGGCCCCGCTTTTGACCGTGCAAACCAACAGCAGCGGAATCGCCAAGGTGTTTGTCAAAGTCGGCACACGTGAGGGGCTCGTGCAGGTGCGGGCGACGGCGGATCTCAGCCGGGCTGCCGCCGCTGCCACGGCCTATGCTCCTGCTCAGACCGCGCAGACCTTGTTTTGCAGTGGCGGGTTTTCAGCCTACGTCAGCCCGCATTTGAGCCCGCCTCAGACGGGCCTGCACGCCTGGTTCCGCCCTGACTTAGACGTCAATGACATCGATCTTCGTATTCAAAAATGGACCTCCCGTGTCAATGCTCTGGGCAGCACGCCGATGGCTAAACCGAGCAGCACCACGACCACGATGCAACCCACCCGCCTCTTTGATGGCACACGCTCGTGGATCAGCTTCACCGGCACGGAGTCCCTGACCCTCAACTCGGTTCCCAATGCAGCTGCCACTTACCTCTTTGTCGCCCGCCCCAAGGCTTCCCCTCTGCGCACTGAATCTGTGTTCAAACCCACGGATCAGCTGCGCGATGCCAAGGGCACGGCCTTGACCACTCTCGCTGCGGCGGGTGGCACAGGTCAAAAATACCTGTTTGCCCCTGAGTACACCCCCACTTGCAATCCGATCGTCAACGGCAGCTTGGATTTGAACCGGTTAAACACCCGACTCGGAGTCGGCGTGTCCGTGGCAGCCAATTCCATGGGACTCTACGATTTGGCCTCCGGCTGGAAACCCGCCACCAGTGAGCTCATCCACGCCAAACCGGCCCGCGCGAACTTGTCAGGGGGATTCATTGGCTCATTCACCCTCGAGCATCCTGTCACTCGCGCCCTGCGCACCGAAGCCACTCCCCTGGGCTCTCTGCCCAATGCGGACAAGACATCTCAGGTTTCCCTGGGAAGTAGCTTTCAAGCCCCCGATCGCATCGGCAATGCCAGCTTTGCGAGCAATGGCTTCGTCGGCGAGCTGAGCGACCTCATCATCTACGACCGTGTTCTCAACGAGGCCGAACTGCAGCAAGCACGGCAATACCTTGCTGCTGTTCATCGCGGCCTGTCCATGACCGATGCCGATACCGATGGCCTGCCCGACTGGTGGGAACTTGCTTGCCTGGGTTCTCAAGCTCAAAACGGCCAGGGCAACTCCGATGGAGACACCCTCAGCAACTTGCAAGAATACCAAAACGGCACCCACCCAGGATTGAGCGACAGCGATGCCGATGGCCTGTCCGATGACGCCGAAATGGTCGCAGGCACCAATCCTCAAGCCTGGGACAGCGACTTCGA
>JAIXVB010000727.1 GCA_027483245.1 Verrucomicrobiaceae bacterium
ATGTAACCCGCGACAGCAGCCTGTGCGGCTTTGAGATCCAAGGTAAAACGAACCGCGATCCAGAGAAGCCAAGTCGCCAACCCGCAGATGAACCCAGCGATGAAGGTGAGGAGGTGACTCATGGATAGAACTCGAAAACCGCCGTTCGATAACGAGAGGGCAAATGGGATTAAAAGTTCGATGAGCGAACTTTTAAGGCACGTCACATCTCGAGGAAGTTTTTCAGCAGCTTTTTGCCCTCTTGCGTGAGGATGGATTCGGGATGGAACTGGACACCATGAATGGGGTGTTCTTTGTGTCGCAGGCCCATGATTTCCGACTCGTCATCTGAGGCAACCGCAGTGATCTCAAGGCATTCGGGAAGCGTGTCGCGCTTCACCAGCAATGAGTGATAGCGAGTGGCGGTGAAAGGCTGCGGCAGGTCCTTGAACACCGACTGGCCACTGTGCTTGATAATCGAGGTCTTGCCATGCATGAGGCGACCCGCACGGATGACATCGCCCCCATAGACATGGCCGATGCTCTGATGCCCGAGGCAGACGCCGAGGGTGGGAATGCTGGGGCCAAAGGTGCGAATGACATCGCAACTGATGCCAGCTTCCTTTGGCGTGCATGGCCCTGGGGAAACGCAGATGTGATCAGGTTTCAGTTTGGCGATTTCTTCCAGGGTAATCTGGTCGTTGCGATGGATTTGCATCTGAGCGCCCATCTCGCCGAAGTATTGGACGAGGTTGTAGGTGAATGAGTCGTAATTGTCGATGATCAGAAGCATGACGATAAATGCGTGGATGCGATGGAAAAGCAAGCGAGGCGCTGAAGCTGAGCGAACTCAACGGGTAAGAACGGCCGGCATACCCACCTCCCAAGCACGCCCAGCCGCGCGAATGGCAATCGCGGTGGCTTTGGCGGGCCAATCCAGCTCTTTGCGATCACGAAAGGTGACTTCAATCGTCCGCCATTTTCCCTCGATCTGCGCCTGGATGACCCACCAGCGGCTGTAGTTTTCCCAACGCGGATCGGCGAAACCCCAACGGACCCGTTTACCTTCGGCCAGTTTTTCCGCCAGAGGTACAGGTAGGGCGACATTGCTCAGCCAAGGACTCGCAGGTGGCAGGGCATGAACGGGATAAGCACGCTCCAGCGTTAAGGTGCCGACCTTACCCAGATTCTTATCCAAAGCGCCGAAGTTCCAGTGAAAATGCCCTGGAACCATGCGGCTGCCGCGCTCTCGCAAGATGCTGATCTGACGAAGAATTTCCCCGGCATTGCGGTCATCGCCGACCTTGCTGGTGTTCATTCCGGGCCAGATATGGCGCCCCAGGGTATTCTCACCCAACCACCAATCATAAAAAGTGGCAAAGCCCAGTTTGGGGCGGTCAATCGTCCAGTAAAGCTGCGGCGTGAGGTAGTCCACCCAACCCAGCTGTAGCCACTTTCGGCTGTCCGCGCCGAGGTCCTCGTAGGGGTCCAGTCCACCGCCTGTGCCATCCGGGAAACCTGGCCTCCAGAGACCAAAGGGACTGATGCCAAATTTGACCGTGCGTTTGATCGCCTTGATGCCCTCGTAAGTTTTGCGCACAGTCTCGTCCACATTTTGGCGCCGCCATTCAGTCAGCGTCAAAGCTCCCCCGGTGGCCTGATAACGCCCATATTGCTTCTCATCATCGAATGGAACCGACTTCCCATCCGCCCCAGGAGCCGGATAAGGATAAAAGTAGTCATCCATGTGAATGCCATCGACATCGTATCGTAGGGTCACGTCGAGCATCACGTCTACCGCTCGCTGACGAACCTCGGGGACGCCCGGGTTCATCCACCAATCACGGCCATATTTGACCGTCCACTCGGGATGCTGACGGCAGATGTGGTTGGCGCTCGGTTTGTGCTTATCTCCAGCCAACGCACGGAAAGGATTGAACCACGCGTGCAGTTCCATGCCGAGTTTGTGGGCTTCCGTCACTGCGAATTCCAGAGGGTCCCATTTGGGGGCGGGAGGCAGACTCATCAAACCACTCAGATAAGGTGACCAGGGCTCCAGCGAGGATTCATAAAGAGCATCTCCAGCCGGGCGAACCTGAAAAATGAGGCAGTTCAAACCCCGATCATGGGCGCTCTGGATGAGGCGTTGGAGCTGTTCCTTTTGGCGAGGCACCGGCAGGCCGGGTTCACTCGGCCAGTTGATGCAGTGGACCGTGGCGATCCAGGCCCCACGCAGCTCACGGGCAGGCAGCGGCACCGCACTCTGCGCCCACGCAGATGCCAGGGTGCAAAAAAGCAATGGGATAAAAAGGTAATTCATAAAGTGGGGGTAACCAATCAACCCGGCAATCATGGTGCAAAGTGTCGTCCCTTGCGCGTGTCTTTTGAGCAGAAACATGATTTTGCGTGTCGTTAGAGATTCTGTGTCTTACGATGCAGCCTGACTCCACCGAGATGACTGTTTTCCGCGCTCCATTCTGCCTCCTTGCCCAGCTCTGGCTGCTGCCATTGCTGGTGGGCTGTGCCAGTTTGAAAAAAGAGGGTGCTGAGAAAAATGACCTCTCCACCGCAGAAGCAACGGTCCCCCCAGCGGGTGATGCCGCTCCGGGCACGGACACTTCCCCTGTGGACTTGTCGTTTCTGCTGACGATGAATTTCGATGAAGCCAAAACGCTTTCAGGTCAGAGCCTTGATCTTGGCGAAGGCATCGGTCGCGTGGCCGCCGAACAGATTGAAATCATCAAGGTCGATCGAGAAGGTCGTCCACGCAAGGTTCGCGCAACGGGCAAAGTTTACCTCGAATCAGGAGCCGGAGACTCCGCCAAAATCCTCTGCCAAGAGGCCTACATCAATGGCGACGAAGCCGTCCTCCGAGGCAAACCGATCCTGCAACGCGGCGGCAGCATTGTCGAAGGTCTCAAAGAAGACACCGTTTTTTACCTCCTCGGCACGCGCTTGCGGGTCATCGGACTGCATCGCCTGACGAATCCAAATCAAATGGTTGCCTCACTCCCCGATCTCGGTCCCTGGACAAGTGGACCCAACCCCCTGCTACCTGCCCTGGATGAAGGCGCCGTCCCCACCAACATTCGTGAGGAAATGCTGCGTGCGGCTGAGGCTGAAGCGGTGCTCCAACAAAACCGCACCGAGGCTCTCCAGCAGCCCGAAGCCGCGCCTGCACCGTGGGTCAAAGACACTGCACCCGCGCCAAAGAGCAGGGGTGCTTGAGGTGGTTTCCTTCATCCCGAGCACTTGACTCACCTGCCAAGGCATGAGAAAGGCACGGATGGAGATCAATCCCTACGCCCCGCCTCAGGTCGATATTGTCAAACCTCTTGGCGATTCTGACTTTGAAAGAATCCGACAAGAACATATCAATGCGGAAGCGACCCTTAAGTCAGTGGGCGTCTTGTATTACCTGGGAACTGCCGTTTTAATCTTGACGGGTGTATTTGCTCTTCTCTCCGTTATTACAGGAACATCCGCCGATGCTGAAGCTCTGGTCCTTGGCCTGATTTTCACTCCGTTGGGCATTCTTCAAGGCTTCGCGGCCTACGGACTGCGTCGTTTGAAAAGCTGGGCTCGAATCCCGACCACCTTTCTCTCGGTCTTCGGTCTGATTGGCTTTCCCGTCGGCACCCTCATCAGCGCCTACATTCTTTACACGCTGTGGTCAGCAAAGGGTCGCTTTGTGATGACCCCAGAATATAAGGAGATCATTGCCGCGACCCCCCATGTGAAGCGCAAGACTTCCATGGTCCTTAAAGTGATTTTGATCGTTCTGCTTCTTGTCTTGCTCGGATCCGTCTTGATGGCCGTAATTAGCTCTCGCTAAAGCTCGATCTAGACGCCGCGCCGACTTTGCGACAATAGAAGGGGCATGATCGACCTCAACCCTGCCGAACTCCAGCGCTACGCACGCCATTTGGCGATGCCTGAGTTCGGCCTCGCTGCGCAACGAAAGCTCAAAGCCGCTCGGGTTTTGTGCATCGGTGCAGGCGGGTTGGGCTCCCCCATCAGCATGTATCTCGCAGCGGCCGGTGTCGGTGGTCTGGGCTTGGTGGACCCAGATGTCGTCGAGGTTTCTAACCTGCAAAGGCAACTCCTCTTTGGCCAGAGTGATGTCGGTCGTCCGAAGCTCGAGGCCGCGCGTGATCGACTCTTGGACATCAACCCCCATCTCGAAGTCACGCTCTACCCCGAATTCTTCACGGCAGCCAATGCGCGTGAAATCGCGGTGGATTACGATGTCATCATCGATGGCACCGACAACTTCCCCACGCGTTATCTCTCGAATGACGTCGCGGTTTGGCTGCGCAAACCCAATGTCTATGGCAGCATTCTTCGCTTTGAAGGCCAGGCCTCCGTCTTCGCTCCGCATCTCGGTGGCCCCTGTTACCGCTGCATGTCCCCGACCCCGCCCAAACCCGGCCTCGTGCCGAGTTGCGCCGAAGGTGGGGTTCTCGGCGTCCTTCCTGGCCTCATCGGCACCTTGCAGGCGCTTGAGGCGATCAAACTCATCACGGGCATCGGAGAGCCCTTGATTGGCAAACTTTTGCATGTGGACACCCTCAGCCTGCGCTTTCGCACCTTCAATCTGCGGCGCGATCCTGACTGTCCCGTCTGCGGAGACCAACCCACCATCACTGAACCCATCGATTACCAAGGCTTTTGTGGCATGACTCCCCCTACCGTACCCACCCTCTCTGTCCAAGATCTCCACACCAAACGCCGCAACGGAGATCCCCACTTCCTGCTCGACGTGCGCGAGCCCGATGAATACGCCACGGCCCAGATCAGCGGTTCCACCCTGATCCCCCTCGGCGAGTTGGCCACGCGCACGGCTGAGATTCCTCGCGAACTGCCCGTGCTCGTTCATTGCAAGCTCGGAGGTCGCAGCGCTAAAGCGGTGGCCACGCTTCAGGATCTCGGCTTCACCAATGTCTGGAATGTCGCTGGCGGCATCACCGCTTGGTCTCGTGAGATCGACACCGCCGTGCCCACGTATTGATTCAAAGCCACTTTATGGACCTCGACTGGATCAACACCTTTCTGCCTACTTTCCGCTGCCCAAATACGCATCAATCCCTGCGTTGGGCCACCGCAGCGGACTTGGAAAAACACACCCGACCTGCGGATGAAAAAGCCCTCGTCACGGAGGATGGCGCCCACTTGTTTCCAATCGATGACGGCATTCCCGTTCTGCTGCCCCAAGGTGAAGCCTGAGTCTGCTGGTGAGTGAACCAAGCTCGGCGCTCACGACCACGGCTGACTCACTCCCGAGGTCTCCAGCCTGGTCCGCAGAACAGGTAACCCAGCCGCTGCCAGAGAGGCAGTTGGCTTTGACGAAAATCTCGAAACATGTCCCGCCACTCATGCAGGACGATGTTCACCGGCCCGCGATCTTCAATCCGCTTGGTAAGGCCATAGCGCACAGGTTCTTCCGGCAATTCTGCCTGAAACGTGCCAAAAAGCTTGTCCCAGACAATGAGGCACATGCCCATGTTTTTATCCAGATAAAGGCCATTGGAACCATGATGTACACGGTGATGAGAGGGCGTCACTAAGACATGCTCTAGCCAGCCCATCGAGCGCACTCGCTCGGTGTGAATCAGGCTGCCGTAAATCTGAGTCGCCGCATACATGAACAGGATGTCCAAGGGCTCAAAACCCAGCCAAGCGATTGGCAGAAAATAGAACGTTCGGTAGATCGGTTGAAACACGGAGGACCGAAAACCGGTCGTCAAATTAAACTCCTCTGACGAATGATGCGTCACATGCACGGCCCAAAAAAGCCGGCAGTGATGATCCACGTAATGGAGTGCGTAATACGCCAAATCCTGGAGCAAAAACAACACGACCCAATAACCCACTCCTTTTTCCCAACTCAGCACCCGCCCCTCATAACAGAGCATCAGCAAGGGTAGAACCAGCACGGCCCGCAGCAGCAGATCCATGCTGCCATTGAGCGCGGCAAAGTAAAAGTTCGTCAGCGTCTCGCGCCACGTGTAGGCGCGGATTCCATGGAAATGTGTCACCACGATTTCCAGCAGGATAGCCCCCAGGATCACCGGCACACTGATCAACAACAATATTTGCTCACGAAACAACTCCATCTCGTGACATGAATGTCACACAGCTCTGAGCTGTCCAGCCACAAAGTCTGCCGCAGCACGGCCTCACTGCAGACTCCCGTTAAAAAGAGTCTGTTCCGATTCTTCATTCCACAGGCCTTAACGAGAGACCTGGATTGGATTCGTTTGCGTGGATGCCGACGATTTAAATTTCCTGGGCCTGTGATCGTGAAGTAGCTTGGATTACATTCCCGTTTTCTCGACAGCATGAACCGACTCCGCCATGGCCTTCGATTTTTCCTTTGGGTTGCCCTCGTCTGCGTCTTCCTAGGATTGATCTCAGTGGGAACACTCTGGCTGTATCTGTCGCCGAAGTCGAAGGTGATACGAGGTATTGTTTATACCCAAAGACACGGCCACGAACTGACACTGGACATCATCCGCCCTGCCAAACCGAACGGGATCGGTGTTCTGACCATGGTCAGCGGAGGCTGGAAATCAGACCCTGCAAAACTGCAACCTTGGATGGTGGCTTCCTTTCTTCGGCAGGGCCACACCGTGATTGCCGTTTCGCATTTATCTCAGCCCGAAGCGAGCATCCAAGAGATCGTCGAGGATGTCCAAAAGGCCACTCGATTTGTGCGCATGCATGCAGCGGAATACGGCATCGATCCACAGCGCCTCGGGGTCATGGGCGGAAGTTCGGGAGGGCATCTGAGTCTAATGCTGGCCACACGCGGTGGACCCGGCAAAGCAGAGGCCGCAGATCCCGTGGATCGTCAAAGCAGTGCGGTGCAGGCAGCCGCAGTATTTTATCCCGTGACCGATCTCCTCAACCTCGGCACCTCAACGGAGAACCTGCACGATGGTGGCCCTCCCAAGAGCTTCAAAAAGGCCTTTGGTCCCAAAGCTGCCAACTTGGCTGAATGGAAAATCATCGGTCGTGAAGTCTCCCCCATGTATCACATCACCCCGGAGCTACCACCCATCTTGATCGCTCATGGCGGAGCCGACACGCTGGTGCCGCTGGATCAATCGCAGCGCTTTCAGCAACAGGCCGCGCAAAGGCAACGTGAGGTAGAATTAATCGTGCGTCCGGGAAAAAAACATGGCTGGGTGACCATGCTGTGGGATGCCTATCTTTTCGCCTCCTGGTTCACTGAAAAAATGCCCCTCTCCAACGCTGCGCACGGATCATGACTCTGGACGAAATCCTGCAAGCTCTGGCCTTAAAACTTTACCCCTCGGGTATTTCAGACGCCATTTATCTGGCAGTCATGATCACGGAGGGACGCCAGGGGCCTAAGGCAGAGTACTCCATCCTGAAAAGCAGACGCGGAAACCCTGTCAACCCCAACGAAAAACCACGCGCTGTTAAAACACACCACGCTTACCTCATCTCATGAATGCGCCCATCTCCCCCTCTGGTATCTCTGAATCAGCACCACTGCATCACCTTCGCTTTCATTTGCCCCACGGACATCTCTCGAATGCCTTTGGCGGCGACTGGTTTGGATTGAAGGCGGAGAAGTTTGCGCGCTTTTTTGGCACCCCGACCTTCATCATCGTTCAGACCATCATCGTATCTGCCTGGATCGCGGTGAATGCCATGGGCATCGTGAGTTTTGACATCTATCC
>JAIXVB010000596.1 GCA_027483245.1 Verrucomicrobiaceae bacterium
AGCTCGTAACCCAAGGGGCGCAGATCTTTCCAGGCCGGATGATCGTCGGGTAGAGGCTGAGCTGAAGAAGCAGACATGACGGTTTAGGTAATGGCAGCCAGCCTGGATGCCAATCAAAACGAAACAGGAGCAGAAGCCTGGGCCTCTGCTCCTGAAAATTCAAACTCGACGCCTAGATCAAGGTTTGCCCGGCATTTTCATTTCTTGGTAATCCTTCGGCAGTGCAAAGGCCGTGTCATCGACAGGTTCTTCTTTCACCGACACCAATTCCGAGACGTTGGACTTGCCCATCATCTGCATGTCCGACTTGATGACCATGCCAGGGAAATCGCTGGCCTGAGGAGCCAGAGCTGCGGCGGGATTGCCCATCGCTTTCATCATCTTGTCCTGCGCTGCGTTCAGCTCTTGGAAATGTGGGAAGTCCTTGGCCACCCAAAACTTACCGGTGCCCAGTTGACCGCTCCAGGTGTAGATCTCGCAGTTGTGCTCACCGATCTTTTCCATCTGGCCGGTGGCCACAGGCTTCGCCGCAGGTTTGTCAGCCCCGAGAACTCCGCCCGCCAGCGCCATCACGCCCTTCATCGAGTCAGCATCCAGTTTCATCATGACTTTCTGACTGTGCATGAGCATCATCATCGTGTTCGTGGTCGCATCCGAGACCATGCTCATCTGCTGGCCCACATCCATGCGGGTCTTGTCACCCTTGATTTTGATGGAGACCTCTTGGGTTTGACCGTCTGCCGTGGCTTTTTGAATCACCACCCAGTCAGCAAAAGTGGCCTGAAGCGTGAGGGTGGAGAGTGCGAGAATAAGGAGGGATTTTTTCATGGCAACGTGAGTCTAGGTAAAAGGAGCGCTGGAGGTCAAGACTGAGATGATCAATCACGTAAGGTTTAAACACGCCAACGCCCTCCAGGCAAGCCAGCCTTGTTCTCATCCCCAGCCCGCCGTAACCTGCGCGTCTATGGCACTCAAAGCCACCATTCATAAAGCCAACATCCAGTTCTCGGATCTCGACCGCAATCTCTACAGCGATCACAATCTCACGCTCGCTAGGCACCCCTCGGAAACCGATGAGCGCATGATGATCCGGCTGCTGGCCTTTGTGCTCAATGCGCCCTCGAACAACGACCTGGGCACCTTGGAATTTGGCAAAGACATGTGGGAGCCAGACGAACCCTGCCTGTGGCAAAAGGACCTCACCGAGCTGATCGTTCATTGGATCGAGGTGGGACAGCCGGATGAAAAACGACTGATCCGCAATAGCAGCCGCTCCAAACGCGTCAGTGTTTACAGCTTCAGCTCCAGCACCCCCACCTGGTGGAATGGCATCGCCGCCAAACTCACTCGCATCCGCAATCTCACGGTCTGGCAAGTGCCCGCAGAGCAGACTCAGCAACTGGCCGCGCTGACCAAGCGCTCCATGGATCTGCAAATCACCCTGCAAGAAGGCATCCTGTGGATCGGTCAAGGCACCGACTCCATCGAGCTCAAGCTCCAGTGCCTCTATGGCGATCCGGGCTGAGCCGTTGCACGGATTCATCGCCCCTGGTTCGACCTCTTCGTTGGCTCAAGATGAGCCCCATATCTTCATGCCAACCGCGCAAGACATCCGCCACTCAGTCGATCAACACGAACGGGTCACCCAAGCCCTAATTCTCAACGACTTCCACTTCCTCCTTGGCGAGGATTGAATCACCACCTCCGATCAAGGCTCACCCACAGTCGGCGCCGTCACCTTCGCCGCCTGTGTCCAGGCATTGCGGGAGAGCACCTCCTTACCCGAGGTGGTCGGCTCATAGGCCATGCCACGATACCGCAAGGGCTGATACCCCAGGGCTAACAAAGCCTCCAACGGAGCTTCTTTCAGCCCTGGCTTCCAATAGTCAGGCGCACCACCCGTTTCATAGTAGTAGATCCAAGAACGGTCTGGGCGCGCCCAACCGGCGCAAAGCAGCACATGCCTGCGTGGGATATTCAACAGGTCTCCTGGGCGCAGATTTTGAGCCTCTAGGGGGTAGCACACGCTTGGCAGTTGCGAGGTGTCATGCACGGTGGGTAACTTCAGGCAGCGCGAGACAAAACCTGAGCAGTCCACCCCTGCCGCCTGCCCACTGACGCCCGCATTGTCCGCGCGCCGTTTCGCAGGAGTCGAGACATCGCCCGCCGCTTGCCCGGAGGCGATGGCTTGATCAAACGATCCCGGCTCATCAAAGCCACCCCATTTGTAAGGGATGCCCAGATTCACCTGCCCTGGTTGCCACCAGCCCGGCCTCTCAGGCGGGTCG
This sequence comes from Verrucomicrobiaceae bacterium, assembly GCA_027483245.1. GTDB lineage: Bacteria > Verrucomicrobiota > Verrucomicrobiia > Verrucomicrobiales > Verrucomicrobiaceae > Prosthecobacter. The sequence goes on from JAIXVB010000596.1 coordinate 2,289, forward strand.
TTCAAACTCACATCGGGCGTGTGAACCAGCACGCCCTTCTGATCCGGCCCATGCAGAATATTGCGAGCAAAAGGCCGCCAAGGATGATTGGCATAACACTGCGCGATCTCGAGCGCCTCGGTCGGAGTCACCTGAGAAAGCGCCGTCGGGTCACCCGGAACCAACTTCGGCGACTCAGGCGCCGGCTTGCCCGCACAACTGGCGAGCAGGAAGACGATCGTCAGGGGAGAAATGAGTTTGTGGATCATGGCTGCACGTTGAGTCTTGCCTCTCAGCGGTGCGCTTTCATAGTGCAACGTTCCAACGCCCGCAATGGCAGTGCATGCCCCTTTGTTTAGAGTATGAAAATCGGCTCCTTTCTCGCGCTCAGTCTGGCTTGCTTCAGTCTCATGACCGAGGCCGCTGAGGCAGCGAAACGGACCGCCTTGGTGATTGGCAATGCCCGTTATGAGCCTGCCGTTGGCCCCCTGCGCAACACCGTGAATGATGCGAAAGCGGTGGCGAAGACGCTGCGTGCTCTGGGTTTCGAAGTCATCGAACGCCATGACTTGAAGCGTGACGGTTTGTTAAAAGCCGTGCTGGAATTTCGAGCCACCTTGAGCCAGGCCGAGGTCGGTTTGTTTTATTTTGCCGGACATGGCATCACCGTCGGCGGCTCCAATTATCTGCTGCCTTTGAAATCAGATTACAGCCCTGAAGGAGCCGATGACGTGACTTTGCGCCTCATGGCTGAGACACGACTTTTTAACGTGGAGCAGGCCGTGGCCGACATGAGTTCCGCAGGCGCTCGCTGCAATCTGGTGATCCTGGATGCCTGCCGCACCACCGCCGTGGCACGCACAGGGCGCACTCGCGATGCCAGCGCTCCGTCAGGCCTCACCGAGATGAAACCACCTGCGGGTTCCCTCATTGCTTTTGCCACCGATGCAGGCCTCACTGCTCTGGATGGCGATGCTGCCAATGGGCTCTACACGGAGGAACTGCTGAAACATCTGAGCACACCTGGACTAACCATTGAGCAGGTCTTCAAACGCACCCGCGCTGGCGTTCTGGAGCGATCTGGAGGTGGGCAGATCCCGGCGGAATATTCGCGTCTCTTTGGTGAGGATGTTTACCTCGCCGGACCTTCCCCAACAGCTGCCGCGCCACAACGCACGGTGATGAAGGCCGAGGCCGTTTCCCTGCCGACCACAGCGCAAATTCTGCAACTCGCGGAAAGCGGGCTCGCCGAAGAATGCGCGGACGCCCTACTCGCGGTCGCTGAGGAGCAAGGTGTGACTGAGGCTGCGCTGAGACCGCTGAGTCTGCTGCTGGATCAGGCCAAAGAGATCCTCAAAGAAGCCACGCCAGAATCGCCGAAATTGAATGAGGCCCTCATCCTCTGCGAGCAAGTGCTGCGCGTGTTGCCCCTGACCTTGAGCTCAAAACACGAGCAGTATCCGCTGCTCTTAGCCAAGGCCCACAATCGCCGTGGCGACGCGCTGGTGCTGCTCGGTCGTGCCGAGGAAGCGCTCACGAATTATGACATCGCGTTGCCCCTGACGCCTGACGATTCCTACATCCTCTACAATCGAGGTCGCGCTCATCAGGCCCTGGGAAATCGTGATCAAGCACGCGCCGACTTCACCGCGGC
>JAIXVB010000195.1 GCA_027483245.1 Verrucomicrobiaceae bacterium
CTGCTCTAGCCGTGGAAAAACTGAAGATCTCAGGGCGGGAGAGTTCGCGTCCACGCTCGAGGGCCTGACGGTCATCGCCTAGGACATCTCGGGCTTCATCGGCACGTTCACTGTCACGAGCGCGGAGTTCCCGGAGGAAGGAGGCGTTTTGAGAGGGAGATACGCCCAGCTGCGCGTGCAGAACCGTGGATAAAAGCGTAAGGGAAAGGGTGAAATAGATTTTTGATCTCATGAATCGATTTTGCCTTACCATTCCAAGTCCAGGGCACAAGAGGAACCTTCAAAAAGGCTCTTTTTCCTGATGGGCATCCCTTTTATCATCGTCATGCGCCTTGCTCATAAGAGTCGCGGCTTGTTCCAGTCGGATCAAGCCGACCACTCGACTGTCTGGGCTTAGGCGATGCAAGGACAACGGGGTATCTTGAGCAAGAACCCTCGAATCCTGCTTCCGCCTGTAAGGTCACGATCAGGGAAGATGATGGCCGGGAGTGCTTCCTCGCTTGAGCTTCTGGTTAGCTGCCTTTAAAAGAGGCACCTCGCCATGCCACACACGCTCAACCTTTCTCACTCCCTTTCGAAAGGAGTCTGCCCATGACTTCAGGCTGGATCGCTCTGCTGGATGATCTTGCCACCCTCACCAAAGTGGCTGCCTCCTCACTCGATGACGCGGCGGGGCAGGCTGCGAAAGCGGGGAGCAAGGCGGCGGGCATCGTCATTGATGACGCAGCGGTCACCCCGCGCTACGTCGTGGGTCTCGCGGCGGAGCGAGAACTGCCGATCATCGCCAAGATCGCGCTCGGATCCCTGAAGAACAAGCTCCTGCTGCTTCTGCCCGGGGCGCTGCTTTTGAGCTTCTTTGCACCCTGGGCCATCACGCCGCTGCTCATGGCAGGCGGGGCTTTTTTATGCCTGGAAGGTTTTCACAAGGTCATGGACCTCGTGCATCCTGGGCATGGTGATCCCAAGGAGACAATCCCGGTCATACAGACGGTTGAGGAACTGGAAAATGAGCGCGTCAGCAGTGCCATCCGCACGGATTTTATCCTTTCGGCGGAGATCATGGCCATCACCCTCGCCTCCGTGGCCACTTCACCGGTGTGGCTGCAGGCCGTGGTGCTGGGAGTCGTAGGCGCAGGCATGACTCTGCTCGTCTATGGTGCCGTGGCCATCATCGTGAAGGCTGATGACGCGGGCGTGGCCCTGGCGCGTGCCTCGCATGGGCCAGTGCGTGCTTTGGGGCGTGGCATCGTGTTCGGCATGCCGGTGTTTTTGAAACTGCTCAGCCTCGTGGGCATGGTGGCCATGCTCTGGGTCGGTGGTGGCATCCTCATCCACGGACTGCATGAACTCGGTGTTTATGCACCCGAAGAGGCCGTGCACCACGCCTCTGAGAGCGTCTCCAATCTCGTGCCCGCCATGAAGTCCTTGCTCGCCTGGCTCGTCGGTGCCGGCATCGCTGGTGTGCTCGGCGTTATCGTCGGTGCCCTGGTCGATCCTCTGGCCAATCACGTCCTCATTCCTGCCTTCCAAGGGCTGAAGCGGGCTTTGGGTCGAAAATCTCAAGCGTGATCACTGCTTCAGCCTGCGCTGAAAGTTTCTGAGCTTTGGCTCATGGGTTGGATTTGGATGACGACTTCAGCGTGATCAACACCCAACAGTAAACCCTGTCCTGTCTAGCCGAACTGCTGGAGGGGTGTTGGCTTCGCGCCAGCTTCACGATGATGCTTGTCTGCTGCGGGACATGCCTGCTGTCGAGGACGATGTGAAGAGTGGGCGTAATCGTCCATGGTCGGGAGTGAGAGGGCTCTTTAAACAATCATGGACGCAACGTCGTTGCGAATCCGCCTAGCTGACTCGGCGCTGAATGATCTCCACAAGATCGATCACCATTCAATCACGCCCCTGCTGGAGCAGGCTCTCAGCGGGGTGGAAAAAACTTTTTTTGCGATTCTGCACAAGTTCCGTCGCCGGGCTGCATCCAGCTCATGAACACGGCACCTGCCGCTCATCGCAAATCCACTCCCCACCTTTTATCCCTCATGAAAACTTCATTCCTCGTCTCTCGCCTCAGTCGCCGCGCCATGCTCACGGCCGCACTCCTCACCGCCTCTCTGTCAGTGGCGAATGCAATCGAGGTCACTGGCCCAGGCGCCCGGAGCGTGCCCACCATCACCTCCTACGTTCCTACCAACGTCGTCCCTGGTGAGACGCTGCTCATCAACCACACCGATGACACGCCGCTCGGTGCGATGAGCCGCCTCGAATTCCGCGCCGCGAACAATCGCCGTGTCTCCACCACGCTCACTCGCGTCAGCAGCAAACTCTACCGCGTCACCGTGCCGCAAGGCGCCATCACAGGCCCCACCACCCTGGTCAGTCCCTCAGGCGTCACTCGTGAGCAGCCCGCCATCAGCATCGTCCAGCCTGCCCTCCGTGCCCGTGGCATCAGCGTCGTCAACATGGCTCAGTATCAGGTCAACAGTGTGAAAAAGGGAGCCACGGAGATGCTTCCTGCGGGCACCGTCATCCCTCAGGGAGAGGCCCGTTTCCTCACGCACAACTTCAGCACCGAGCCCTCCATCGCCCTCGATGTCGCTTACTTCTTCCTGCCACCGACGCCGCCTCCCAGCTCGAATCCGCTGGTCATCCGCCTCACTCCTGCACCCGTGCCAGTGCTCACGGAACGTCTCCTCTGTGCCATGGCTCGCCCCGATGTCAGCACACCTGCCAAGGCCCTGACCGCCAAACTTCGCCGTGAGTTGGAACTGGAGGCGTTGTCGCCCTTTGACCTCCTCGGTGCCTCCGGCGGAGAGGCCGCTCTTTGGAGAGTGTTCCAGGCCCGTCGTGACCGCTCCGTCACTCTCCAGGGTTTCGGAACCACCGGCACGGCCACCATCAGCGAGACACCTTTCACTGGCAGCAATCCTGGCGTCCTGCCTGTCACCCGTCAGTTCAACGTTTCCCTCAGCATGAGCAGCACGAATCCTGATGAAATCATCATGTCACTCACCACTCGGGACACCAATGAGCGCATCGGTCCCCGCATCTCCATCCC
>JAIXVB010000758.1 GCA_027483245.1 Verrucomicrobiaceae bacterium
AACCTGGGATGCTGGTTATTACTCGCCTCTCGCTGCGCTGGGCAATCGTGTCTGGCTTGATCTCAATCGTGATGGCATCCAAGACGCCAACGAACCCGGTGTCGCTCAGGTTCTTGTCACGCTTTACAACAGTGTCGGTGCCCCCGTGGGCAGTGATGTGACGGATGGCGAAGGCTACTACTGGTTCCTCGATCTCCAGCCGGGCACTTACAGCGTTGGATTCCCAACCGTGGTCAATGGCAGCTATCCGTTGACCGCTGCCGATCTCGGCACGGAAGCCAATGATAGCGATGCCAATGTCACGACTGGCCGCAGTGCCGATGTCACGCTCGCTGCGGGTGAAGTGAACTCGGATGTGGATGCCGGTTACTTCTCGCCGCTGGCTTCCTTGGGTGACTTTGTCTGGCTCGATCTGAATCGCGATGGCGTGCAGCAATCGGGTGAACCTGGAATCGCCAATGTCATCGTGACCCTCTATGACGACAGCGGTGTTGCTGTGGGCACAGACGTCACGGATGGCAATGGCTACTATTCCTTCCATGACCTCCAGCCCGGTGATTACAGCGTGGGTTTCCCAGCCAGCACGCAGCCCGGTTATGTGCTGACCAGCGCCGACCTCGGCGGCAATGAAGCTTTGGACAGTGATGCGGACACGACCACAGGTCGCACCCTCACAACCAGCCTCGTGGCGGGTGAAAATGACCCGACCTGGGATGCGGGTTACACCTCGCCTTTTGCCAGCCTCGGCAACTACGTCTGGCATGACCTGAATCGCGATGGCCTCCAGCAGCCAGGGGAACCCGGCATCGTTGGTGTCGTCGTCACGCTCTTCAATGCACAGGGCGATGCCGTGGGCACGGACAGCACGGATGGCACGGGCTACTACAGTTTCCATGACCTCCAGCCCGGTGAATATTACATCGGCGTGGCCACCACGCTGAATGATGGACTCACCCTCAGCCCTGCGAATGTGGGCGGTGATGACACGCTCGACAGTGATGCTTCTCAGACCACAGGTCGCTCAGCGCTGACCCAGCTGCTAGCAGGTGAAAATGACCCGACCTGGGACGCTGGATACTACACACCGTTCGCCAGCATCGGTGACCGTGTCTGGCGCGATGTGGATCGCGATGGCATCCAGGATAACAATGAACCCGGCATCTCCGGTGTGCGCGTCACGCTTTACAACAGCGTGGGCACGGCCATCGGCACAGACATCACGGATGGCCTTGGTTATTATGCCTTCGTCGATCTCCAGCCCGGCGCTTACAGCCTTGGATTCCCGGCTGAACTCATCGATGGCGCATTGATCACTCAGATCGATCTGGGTGGCAATGACAGCCTCGACAGCGATGCGGATAGCTCCACGGGGCGCACCATTTCCACCACACTCGTGGCCGGTGAAAATGACATGACCTGGGAAGCGGGTTACATCAATCCTCCGGTCAGCCTTGGTGACTTCGTTTGGTTGGATCAGGACCATGATGGCCTGCAAGACCTCGGTGAACCCGGCATCGCGCTGGCTCGTGTGGATCTGTTCTTTGCGAACATGACCCCGGCTCGTGACTATGAAGGCAACCTCGTGACCTTCCAGACCACGGGCAGCGATGGTGCCTATCTTTTCAGCAATCTTGCCCCTGGCGACTACATCGTCCGTGTCACACCTCCGGCTGGCCTTGAGCCAACGATCGGTGGTGTTGATCCTGACAATGACAACAACCGCGATAGCAATGGGGTCGAGATGCTCGGTGAAGCCTACGTGCAAAGCCTGCCTGTCACCCTGCTGAACAACAGCGAGCCGGTGACCGATGGCGATGTGGACACGAACACAAATCGCAGTGTCGATTTCGGCTTCTATTATCCGAAGTATGATCTCGCCCTGCGCAAAACCTTGTCCGCAGGTCAGGCCAATCCAATCAAGGCTGGCAGCAAGGTGACCTTTGCCATCGAGGTGTTCAATCAGGGCGACATCGCCGTGAACAACATCACGCTCGTCGATTACACGCCTTCAGGCCTTGTCCTCGACACCGCCCTCTCACCGAACTGGGTCGCGCAGCTCAATGGCACGGCCACGGGCTTGATCATCAATCCCGTGCAGCCTGGTCAATCACACAGTGTCAGCATCACCTACACCGTCGCGCTTTCTGCGGAAGGTCAGACGCTGCACAATTTCGCCGAGATCACCGGAGCCAAAGATCCCGACGGCGCTCAGATCGCTGATGTGGACAGCACGGCTGACTCCATCGCGAACAACGATGGCCTCGTGGATGACGATGAGCTGTATAACAACAATGGCGACGAAGACGACCACGATCAGGCTGACATCATCATTCTGCCTCCCGGCGTTTGGGATCTCGCGCTGCGCAAATCGCTCGCGGTGAATCAAGCTCAGTCGGTCAATCCAGGCGATAACGTCAGCTTCAATGTGGAAGTCTTCAATCAAGGCACCGAACCCGCCTACAGCGTGCGTGTGGTCGATTACATCCCGGCGAACATGACGCTCAATGACCTGCGCTGGACAGCAGGCACAGGCAACACCGCGACCAGCCTTCTCAATGTGCCGCTGCAACCTGGAACCAGCGTCATCCTGCCCATCATTCTGCGGGTGAATGCCAACGTCGTTGGTCTTCTCGACATCACGAACTTTGCCGAGGTGCAATCCTTCGTCGATGTGAATGGCGGCACTCGTGCGGATGCAGACAGCACTGCTGACAACTCGCCTTCCAATGATGGCCCGTCGATTGACGATGCCTTGAACAACGAGAACAGCGATCAAGACGACCATGATGGTGCCGGTTTCCACGTCAATGCACCGGCTGTCTTCGACCTAGCTCTGCGCAAGAAGTTGGCGGAAGGCCAGAGCAGCAGCGTGGCACGCAGTGGTCTCGTGACCTTTGAGTTTGAGGTCTTCAATCAAGGCACGGTCACCGCACAGAACGTGGTCATCACGGATTACCTGCCATCCAGCCTCACACTGGAAGATGACAACTGGTTCAGCACCCTGCCAGGGCAGGTGGCCACCACGGTCTATGGCCCGATCACGGCCGGTCAATCCGTGCGCATCACCCTCACGGCGCGTCTCAGTGCCAATGCCACCGCGAACGCGACGATCACCAATCGTTCCGAAATCAGTGCCGCCTACAATCTGCAAGGTCAGGCCGTGACCGATTACGATTCGGTGATGGACAACAATCCGAACAACGATGGCGTGCCGACCAACGACGAGATCAACAACGGCAATGGCGATCAAGATGATGCGGACTTTGCCACCTTCACCGTGCAGCCTCCGGGCGTGTTTGATCTGGCTCTGCGCAAGACCTTGGCGCTGGGACAAAGCACCACGGTCAATGCTGGCGACTTTGTGAACTACACGATTGAGGTCTTCAATCAAGGCAGCGTCAGCGCCAAGTCGATCCAAGTCACCGACTACATCCCCACCGGCATGTCGCTGGCGGATGCAAACTGGATCAACAATGGCAATGGCACCGCGACGGGTAGCTTTGGCAGCCTCTTCACCCTGGCTCCAGGTGCCAGTGTGCAGTTGCCGATCCGTCTCAAGGTCGAAACCAGCACTGCGGCGGGTGAGCTGCGCAATGTCGCTGAAATCAGCAGCGCACGCGATGTGGATGGCAACGTGACCTCTGACATCGACAGCATCGCCGATGCCAATGGCGTCAACGATGGCCTGATGACTGACAACGAGATCAACAATGGCCTCTTTGATGAAGACGACAGCGACTTCGCTCTCGTCACAGTCAATGCAGCTGGCCGTGCGGATTTGGCTCTGCGCAAGAGCTTGAAACCCGGTCAGGTCAGCGGCGTGCGCCCAGATGACAAAGTGAGCTATCGCCTGGAAGTCTTCAATCAAGGCATCCTCCCAGCGCGAAACATCAAGCTGGTGGACTACATCCCTGCGGGCTTCGCCTTTGATCAGGCGGACAATGCCTTCTGGACTCTCGAGCAGGTCAACCTCGTCTCCTGCACACTGGCGGGGCCGCTGGCTCCTGGAGCGAGCGCTGTGCTCGACATCACTCTCACCGTGACGGATCAAGTCACTCCGAATACCAGCGTCACGAACTACGCCGAGATCGCTTCCTTTGAAGCCGAAGGACCGAATGGCGTGATCATCACGACCGATGCCGACAGCACCCCCGATGCGGTCTTCGGCAATGATGGCCAGGTGACCAACGATGCCATCAACAATGAGTCCTTTGATCAAGATGACTCCGACGGTGAAGCGGTGAGCATCCTGGAGCCCGAGAAGGTGGATTTGTCTCTGCGCAAGTCGCTGAGCCCCGGCCAGAACGCCACTCCAGCACCTGGACAAAAGGTCACGTATGACATCGAAGTCACCAATGATTGCGGTCAGGCCGTGACGGACATCAAGATCCATGACTACGTGCCTGCTGGCTTGCAGCTCGCTCCTGAGTGTGTCGCTGATTGGACCGACGAAGGTCACGGCACCCTCAGTCACGTCTTGCCTGGACCGTTGGCTCCTGGAGCGACTCAGATTGTCAAAGTCAGCTTCATCGTGGCCGACAACGCGCTGCCTGGCACGACGATCAATAACTGCGCTGAGATCGCGTCGGCTCTGGATGAACGCGGCCTGCCTGCGACCGATTCAGACAGCGTCTTCAACAACAACCATGGCGATAGCGGCTCCTGCTGCGGTAGCGTGGAACCGGATGAAGATGACAATGATTGTGTGGACATCACGGTCGGTCAGTCCGCTCGTTTTGACCTCGCCCTGCAGAAGCGCTTGGCACCGAGCCAGATCGCCAGCGTGCGTCCTGGCGACCTCGTGACCTTCTCGATCGAAGTCTTCAATCAAGGCACCATCCCCGCCACCCAGATCGGCATCGTGGACATCCTGCCTGCGGGCTTCAGCCTCGCGGACAGCAGCTGGGTCTCCATGCCTGGTGGCATGGCCCTGCGTGCCATCGGCGGACCGGTGCTGCCTGGAACCAGCCTGATCACCAACATCACTCTCCGCGCCGGTAGCAGCACGGGTGAGGTGCAAAACTTCGCCGAGATTTTCTCGGCCCGAAATGGAATCACCAATGTCGCTGTCAATGCGCTCACGGGCGATGCCGACAGCCCCTATGACGCCAACATGGCCAATGAGGGAACCATCGTCGATGACGAGCTCAATGGTGCTCTCGGAGATCATGACAGCGCGGACATCCAGGTCATCAACGTGCTCTCGGGTCCAACGCTCGGCGATCGTGTCTGGGAAGATCGCAACCACAATGGGTTGCAGGATCCGAACGAGCAAGGCATCGGCGGCCTAACCGTGTATTTGCTCAATGGCAGCGGCACGCCTACCGGACGTAGCACCACGACCGATGGCAGCGGCTTCTACACCTTCACGGGCATCACTCCAGGGGACTACTTCGTCCAGTTTGATCTGCCGGATGGCTTTGCTTTCACCAAGCTGGATCAGGGTGGCAATGACAACATCGACAGCGATGTCGATCCGCTCACGGGTCGCACTGCACGCACCACCATTGATGCCACCGAGACCGATGGCTCATGGGATGCAGGTCTCTATCGTCCGGCGACTCTGGGCGGCACGGTGTGGAATGATGGCAATGACAACGGCCTGCAGGATTCAGGCGAAGTCGGCATCGAAGGCATCACGGTCACGTTGACACTCCTGAATGGCAGCATCGTCGCCACCACGGTGACCGATGACGACGGCAGCTACGAGTTCACCGACCTGGGCTCCGCGCTGTATCGTGTGCGCATCAACACACCGCCAGCCTCGGCACCGGTGTCCTCTTCAAACACCGACCTGGCTGACAATAGCCAGGCTGGTGATGACAATGGCAGTCAGAATGGGGCAGGGGCCGCCACGCGCAGTCCGTTGATCACGCTGAGCTACGGCGAGAGCGATAAGACCATCGGCTTTGGATTCGTGGCGACCGTCGGTGTCGGCAACCTGGTCTTTGCCGATGGCAACTGCAATGGCCTCTACGATGCTGGCGAGGGCGTCAGCGGCGTGACCTTGCTGCTTTACAATCAAGGCGATACCCCGGGCAGTCCTGCGCTGGCCTCTACGGTCAGCACCTCCGGCGGCAATTACCTGTTCAGCAACTTGCGCTCAGGCACTTACTTCATCCACATCCCCGCGACTCAGTTCGCCACTGGAGCCCTGCTGGCCAATCGTTTCTCGATTCCTGGCGAAGGCACGGACAATGGAGTGGACGACCTGAGCGATGAAAATGGCATCGACTCCACCACCCCTGCTGTCACGGGCATCAGTTCCAATGTCTTCACCCTCGTGGCAGGCACCGAGCCGACCGATGTCACTGGCGAGAGCGGCACACGGGCCGATCAAGACAATGCAGCCGATGCCAACACGGATCTCACCATCGACTTCGGATTCGCCAGCGGACCTCCGCCGAACTTCGCCTCCTGGCAGTCCGTGCATCCTCTGGGCGGTCAAAACGGAGCCGATCAGAATGCCGACGCTGACACCTATGACAACCTGCTCGAATACGCACTGAATCTGCCTGCCGACACCGGCGTGCAGCAGTCGCCTCTCAATGTCTATCTCAACCCTGAGACCGATCATGTGGAGGCCTGGTATGTGCGCCGCAAAGGCGGCGGTCAGACCGATGTCACTTACACCTTTGAGGTGCTGCCTGAGTTGAACCAATCTCCTTCCGGTTGGATCTCGTCCACGCTGGTGCCTGTCATCACGCCGGTCGGTCAGTGCATGGAAAAAGTGCTCTACACCGCGGTGGAGACTGATCCTGCCTTCTTTGGCAAGGACCACGGCTTTGTGCGCCTGAAAGTCACCCACCAGGGCGACGCCAGCACCACGGAGACCTTTGGCTGGACCCGCCGCGCCTTCCCTGTGCAGTGCGAGACCTTCACCATGCCTTACCTGAAGCCTGAACTCTTCAGCGGTGTCATCTCAGGCGTGCAAGGCAGCATCATCACCGTGGACACGCCTCTTGGCAGCCTCAGCCTGAACACGATCCTCAGCGCCACGCAGCCTGCTTACATCGAGATCACCGCAGGCGACCAGGAAGGTCACCGCTTTGATGTCGATGAAACCGCCAGCACCGCCGCCGCTCTGGTCATCGACCTCAGCTCCACGCGCAATACCCAGGCCACGCTGCCTGCGAACTTGGTCGGCGATCGACTCGTCCTGCGCCCTCACTGGACGCTCAGCGATCTGTTCCCCAAGAACTACTTCGTCGCCGGGGCAAACTCGGAGTTGGGTGACCGCCTTATGTTTTACAATCCGGTCGCCAATAGCTACGACATCATCTACCTCACCCTCGTTGCCGGTCAGCCGCGCTGGGTGCTGGAGGGCGATGGAACCCAGTCGGATGCTAGCACCCGCATTCTCGGCCCGGGTGAGGCCGGGGCCTTCTACGTCCACCCACGCAACAATGCGCTGGTCATGACCTTCGTCGGCATTGTCCGCTCCAACGACTTCGCCGTCGTGCTGAAAGTCGGCAACAACTACCTCGGCGGTGGCTGGCCGATCGACCAGAGCCCGAATGAGCGGCAGATGACTGTGGCCAATGGCTTCACCGGGGCTCGCACCAGCGTCGCCTCCGACCGCTTCCTCATCTGGAAGGGCGATACCGGCATCCATACCGAAGGCTACGACACCGGCGCACCACCACATCCGATCGAAGGTTATGAAACGCACTTCCTCTACAACTTCGGCGGCGTGCGCCAGTGGATCACCGACGGCAATGCCACCTTCGCCAACGAAAATGACCTGAAGCTCTTCAAAGTCACCCGCGGCGTCATCTTCAACAGCCGCGTGGGCAAACAACCCTTTGTCATGCCGCTGCCCTGGAATCCCTGATCGAACCTGACTGGGTTCTCCCGGGCTCCCCTTCGAGCCTTGGAGAGCCCTCTGAAAAGGATCAACCAATGTCAAAGTTGCCTTGATTTTATTCTAGTATTTATATAAATTACATTATAGTTACAAATTCAGTCATGAAAAAGCGCTCCACCCTCCCATTCCTCGCCGCCGCAGCGGGAGTGCTCCTCAGCTGGCTCCCCAGCGCCCAGGCCACCACGATCAACTGGGGAAC
>JAIXVB010000429.1 GCA_027483245.1 Verrucomicrobiaceae bacterium
CTTGGCCTTGGCCGTCGTCTTCGTGGGCGGAGCGCTGACTTTGGCGACTGTGCTTGTCGGTTTTTTCGGTGCGGGAGGAGTCTCGGCGAGCGCTTCCGGCACTGCGGGCGTGGCTTTGCGAACTTCCTCTTTCGGCACCGACATCACTTCGGGGGGAGATTCCAGGGGAACCGTGGACTTCGTCACTTGGGTGGGTTGGGGCATGATCAGCGCCGTGCTGGGTTTGATCGAGACCGAGGGCATGAGGGCAGGGGGCGTGTCGTTTTTCGCAACCACGATGGCAGGTGGCGGTGGGGGCGTGACCTGGATTTTGCCAATCGTGGGGATCAGTCCGTAACCGTAGAACTGGCTGGTGCCGCCCGCTTTGGGCAGTGAGAAATCAAAGACGCTGACGCCGCTGCGTCGAGCACCCTGATACGAGCGACCATCGCTGGCACCGAAGACGACCGGTTTGCCGCTCTTCTTCAGTCGGCCCAGGTAGAGCATGACATGCGTGACCGGGATCTTGCGCGGGGCGCTGGCGTAGGTGCCGGACCAGAATAGCAGATCACCGGGACGCAGGTCGGCGAATTCGGGGTGGCTCACGCTGTCGGCCGACTGCCAGCGGTGCAGCAGCGTGCGTTCCTGAACCCAGCCGCACATTTCATCCGACTGGCGCGGCACGCCCTTGATGCCGTGCGTGGTCAGCAGGTGGTAAATGGCACCGGAGCAGTCCATCCCGCCGTTTTTCGGATCGGAGGAGCCAAAGGTGTAGCGCAGATTTTGTCGCGTCAGCGCCAGGGCCGAGCGCACGAGTTGCTGGATCTGCGGGGTGTAGGTGGCGAAGTTCTCCAGCGATTCGGGCTCGATCGTGCTGACCGTCGCCTCTGTCGGAGTGCGATCAGGGCCTTCCGTTTTGCTTGCGGCCTCAGGTAGCGTCGGCTTTTCAGCCGGTGTGGCATTGCCCACCACTTTCGTGGGCGTCTTCGTCGCCGACTTCGTGGGCGTTTGGGTCGAGGTCGATGACGCGGTTTTCGCTTTCGAGGATTTCTGCGTTTGAGCTTGGGCGCTCAGGCTCATCCAAAGGCTGAGGCAGAGCAAAGAAAGCCATGAGATGGGACGGATCATTCGATGGCGAGAGACAGCCACCTTCCGGCTCAATAGGGGAGTATTTTTCATGGGGGAGGGGTTTGTAACGCCTGAGGGGCTGCGGGCTCCAAAGGCGTGGGGTTCCATCTTTGGTCGCGCTGGCGGGGACATTTGTTCACCCTTTCATCCTTTGCCTGGGGACACTGTGGCACAGGCGCGGGCTTTTCGGGGATAAATCTTGCCCGAGATCGCCCGTTTTGAGACTCTGCCGGTTCATGAAAGCTCGTTCACTGCTTCCGATCCTCTTTTCGTGCCTCGTGTCGTCGCTTCTCGCAGAGTCCGTGAAGGATCGAGAGGGGGCTGTGCGCGCTGACCGAGCGGCGATGGAAAATGACAAACGCTGGGCTTACAACGACCTGGAGAGTGGATTCCGGCAGGCGAAATTGACCGGGAAACCCCTGCTCGTGGTGATGCGCTGCGTGCCCTGCCTCGCCTGCATGGGACTGGACAGTGCCATCCTGATGCAGGGGCAGTCTCTGGATTCGCTCCTGGATCAGTTCGTCTGCGTGCGGGTGATCAATGCCAACGCGCTGGACCTCACCCGTTTTCAGTTCGATTTCGATCTCTCCTTCTCCACGCTTTTTTTCAATGGCGACGGCACGCTCTACGGGCGCTACGGCTCGTGGACCCACCAGAAGAATGCGGCGGACTCGACGCTGACTGGTTATCAACGGGCCCTGGAAGCCGCGCTCAAGATCCACGCGGGTTATCCCCAGAATAAGCCTCAACTCGCAGGCAAACAGGGCGGACCGATCCCGTTTGTGACTCCCACGGACATGCCCACGCTGGGGGCCAAGTATCAGCGCGAGCTCAACTGGGAGGGCAAGGTGGTGCAGAGCTGCATCCACTGTCACATGATCGGTGAGGCCCTGCGCACCTCTTACCGCGATCAAAGGAAGCCGATCCCAGTGGAGTGGATCTACCCGATGCCTGCGCCGCAGACCGTGGGACTGACCCTGGCCCCGGATCAAATCGCCCGCGTCACGGAGGTCATACCGGACTCTTATGCGGCCAAAGCTGGCGTGCAGGCGGGGGATGACGTTTTATCTCTGGCGGGGCAACCGCTCGTCTCCAGCGCCGACTTTGCCTGGGTCCTGCACCGCAGCGGGGACAGCGCCGCGCATGAGATGATCGTTCAGCGCGCTGGGGTGGAGCTGCCTTTGAAGCTGGAACTGCCCACCGGCTGGCGTTTTCTCAGCAACAACGAAGGCCGTGTGGGTGCCTGGGGCATGCGCGGCATGGCCACGGGCGGCCTGCTGCTGGTGGATCTGACCGATGAGGAGCGAGCCCAGCGCAGCCTGCCCAAGAGCGGCATGGCTCTCTGGGTCAAGGGCCTGGGCATGCACGGAAAACACGGTGCGGCGAAAAGGGCGGGTTTCCAAAAAGACGACGTCATCCTCGAGTTCGATGGCCTGAACGATCGCCTCACCGAGAGCCGCCTGCTGGGGCACCTGCTGCAAAAACGCCTCCCTGGTGAAAAGGTCCCAGTCACCCTGCAGCGGGGTGAAGAGCGCCATGTCC
>JAIXVB010000230.1 GCA_027483245.1 Verrucomicrobiaceae bacterium
ACCAGCACCAGCGCCAAACTGGCCTTTAAATCTGCCCCGACCGTGACGACGCCTGCGGCACCGAAAGTGGTGCAGGTGGGCCAGCCTTTGGAGCTTGAAACCATCGTGACCGGTGCCCCAGCGCCGACACTGACTTGGATGCGTGCGGGCAAACCAGTGACAGGCCAGAAGCTGCCGAAACTTTCTATTCCTGCGGCGAAGCTGACCGACGGCGGGGTATATACCGTCTCTGCGGCGAATCCCACGAAGGTCACCAGTGCAGGGACGGATGTCGTGGTGATCGATCCCGCGACCGTCACGACCAATGTCAAACCTGGGACAAAGGTCATCCTCACCGCGCCTGCGGCGGGTCCGATCACGGGTTATCAATGGTTCAAAGACACGGTCCAAATGGAAGCCGATGCCGGCAACATCCAGGGCACTCAGACAGCCACCCTCACGATCACCAACGCTCAAGTGGCCAATGCTGGCAACTACACCTGCCGGTTAACCTTACCTGGAGCCTTGGGGACTCCAATGACCGGCATTCGTCGTCTCGCTGTCGTCTCCGTCCCGACTTTGGCAAACTTCACCGCCGATCTTGGTGTGGTCGGCTTTGGTTATGAATTCAGCATTCCTTTTGGCACTGCCCTGCCGAACACGCCGAGCAGTTTTGAGGCCACAGGACTGCCACCCGGGCTCAGTTTGAATACGACGACAGGCCTGATTTTTGGACGTCCCACGAAGCCCGGTGATTTCACCTTCCCCGTGAAGATTAAAAATGCCGCAGGCACAAGCAACACGGCTACGGCGTCGATTTCGATCCTGCCAGTCGCGACCTATGGCGTGGGCACTTTCGTGGGTAGCGTAGAACCCAAGGTTTCCACCAATAAAAACAAAGGCGGCCGCTTTGATCTCACCATCTCAGACACCGGCACTTACAGTGGCAAACTGATGCTGGGTGCTGAAACCTACAGCGTCGCAGGCCCATTGGTTTATCTGCCAGGCTACTTCGCACCGCAGGGGGAAGTGATCCTCCAGCGCAAAGGGCGTTCGCCTCTGGTCTTCTACTTTGAGATCGATGTGCGCTTTGGCGATGTCTATGGCTCGGTCACAGACGGCATCGATGTCTCGGGGATTTCAGGGTATCGACTGTTTTTTAACAAGGATTGGAATCCAGCGGGCTACTTTTCAGGCATCTACAATTATGGATTGAACCTGCGGAGTCAGATTGGCAGTGCGTCGGTGCCTCAGGGCTCCGGTTATGGCACGGTCAATGTCGCGGTGACGGGCACTGCCATCGCGGCAGGTAAACTGGCGGATGGCACGAGCTACACCTCCAGCTCCTTTGTCGGCCCTTATGGTCAATTGTTGATTTACCAGTCGCTCTACACGGGCACGGGTTCGGTGTTGGGCTTGGCTCGATTCGGTCTCACCAGCATCGGCGCGGCGAATCAAAAGTTTGTCCGCCTGTCGGGTCAGGTCGGCTGGGTGCGTGATGCCCAGGCCAAGGCAACCGAGCGCAGTTACCGCTCGGGTTTCTCGGTCACGGATCTCGAGCTCCTGGGCGGCACTTATGCGGCCCCTGTGACAGGAAAACTGCTGATGGACTTGCCAGACATGGCGAACAACGCACGGCTGAAGTTCACCCAGGGGGGGCTCGTGCCTCCCACCACCAGCCCAGATGTCAGGCTCCAGCTGACTTACCTGCACAAACCCGCTCTGCCTGCGGTGGGCAGCCCCGGCAATCCAGGAAAAACCACGCTCACCGTTACTCCGAGCACGGGCCTCTACAGTGGTAGTTTTCAGCTCACGGATGGTGCCCACAAGCGCACGGGCAATTTCCAGGGGTTGATCATTCCGCGCATTCCGGTGACACCGGCCGTTGCGGCCACTTCCACCACGGCAGCTCAGGCGGCGATTCCGGGCAGCGATGCCAACGGTGCGGGCTTTTTCCTCCTGGGGCAGCTTCCCGGCCCACCGCCAGGGAATACCTTGGCCACGGCCCCGATTCTCTCAGGTCGTGCGGATTTGCTCGCAGCCGCGATCACGATTTTGGATGAACCGGATTCACTGTCCGTGACAGCGGGCAGCAATGTGCAGTTCACCGTGGTGGCTGAAGGATTCGGCACGCTGCTCTACCAGTGGCGTAAGGCGGGCGTGAACATCGAGGGTGCCACCTCCAGCACTTTAACCCTCAACGCCGTGGCTGAGGCTGCCGAGGCCAATTACGACTGTGTGATCCGCAATGGGCTCACCACGACGGTGAGTGCGACGGCCACTCTGACAGTGAATTAACTGAGTCAGCCGATCTGAGGTGGCCGTACACTGCTGTCTGGCCACTCAAGAGCCCAAATCAAAGCGACAGTCCGTCTTTTGGCGTGGCGTCGCTTGGCGTTGTGCGAACACTGATAGGGCCGCTTGCGCCTGAAAGGCCATGTGCCCAGGCAGGATGGAAAAAACTCAACCCCGCCCAGTTTCCCGGGCGGGGTTGAAAAAGTTCCGATACAAATCGGAGGTCAGCGATTACTCGCCAGCAGTGACGTTGAGGACCTGACGGCCCTTGTAGTAGCCGCAGGAAGGGCAAGCCACGTGTCCAGGGATAGATGTGCCGCACTCAGGGCAGCTCTTGAGGACGGGTGCGCGCCAGCGGTTAGCTCCCTGACGGAGGCGTTGGCGGCTCTTGGATTGTCTGCGTTTTGGATTGGCCATGTTCGGAAGGGTTCAGCTATTTCAATTGATCGAGGGCGTTCCAGACTCCGCGGTCTGCTCCAGGCTCTTCATTGACCTCGGGGTCATCCGTGGGATCGAAGTGGCCTTCAGCAGGACAGTCGCGCAGATCAACGTTACCATCTTCACAGCGCGGGAAGTTCGGAAGGGCAAGAAGAATGTCTTCCCTGACCATGTCTGTCAAGTCCATCGTTGTTTCCTTTTCAATTGGCACCTCGGATTCATACTCCGCCAAATCCACCAGCTGCTGGAAACGCTCCAGGCAGCGCCCACATTCCAGGCTGAACAGGGCCTTTAAGCTGCCCGTGACGATGATGTCCTTGCCATCGCGCACGAAGTCTAGCTCATAGGTCATCGGCGATTCTGCCTTCACGGAGTCCTTCTCAGGCAGTTGAAAAAAGCTCGCGGGCAGGGAACCGGCGACGTGCTTGCCCTCGACGGGCAGGTTGCGAATGTCGAATTGGAAGGGATTCATGGCAAAGTGTCAGTGTGTCAGTGGACCTACAAAGTTCAAAAAGCCAGCTCAGAAATCCAGTCAAGCGGCGTCTGACGCAGGCTTTTGTTTGGCTTTCAAGGCGGCCACCACATGCGGCGGGACAAATTGATTCACGTTTCCACCGAGTCTAGAGATCTCCTTCACCAACCGACTGCTGATGTAGGTCAGCTCTTCGCGTGGCATCAAAAACATCGTTTCCAGATTCGGCTCCAGCTTCCGGTTCATAAGCGCGAGTTGAAATTCAAACTCGAAGTCACTGACCGCTCGCAACCCGCGCACCAGAGCCACCGCTGACTGCTGCTTGGCAAAGTCCACCAGCAGCCCCGAAAAGGGCATCACGCGCAGGTTTGGAATGTGTTCGGTCGCGCCGATCAGCAATTCCACCCGTTCCTCCACGGTGAAAAGGCTCTGTTTGGCGTTGTCCTGGGCCACGGCCACGATCAGTTCATCGAACAACCCGGCCGCCCGCTGGAGCACATCAAGGTGCCCATTGGTGATGGGATCAAAGCTTCCAGGGTAAATCGCGCGTCGCATCGGGCACCCTAGCGGATGGAACTGCTGCGGCAAGCGCTGAGCGAGAGGGCCTGTCTGAACTCCGTTTCAGAACGCTCGGGGCCTTCAGCTCACTTGAAGGGCGGGTAGATCGTGCTGCGTGAGGGGGCTTCCTTCACATACACCACCCACACCGGCTGACCTGGCCGACGCTGAGACACGGCCGAGCTAAAAGAAACCAATTCGCCTTCATGCACCTCTCCTTGGATCTCGAAGTGATAGATGAGTTTCCACGGGTGTTTATCATTCATGGACTGCGTCCGATCCTTCTTTATCGAATGAATCGTGCCGCGCACCGCTTCGCCTTCGGTGAAGGCTTGCAGGACACCGGACGCCTGTTTCAGACCATGGCGCAGCAGGAAATAACCCGGCACGGCAAAAATGAGAGGCACCAAGGCCACCAAGTTCCGGTGGCTAGGGTCGCCAGAAAACCGAGGGTGCCAACGGTGAAAAACGCGGCACCGACCATGTTGGTCACGTTGCCCGACCAGCGTGTGCGAAAAGCGAACCCCTTGGGCAATGTCCTCGGCGGCGGTGAAGGCTGGGGACCCAATTTCATCCCAGTCGGAGGTGCCATTGGCCCTCCACAGGAATCACATCGGTCTTGCCATTCCGGGTAACGTTTGTTGCACCATCCGCAGGTGATCATAGCGCCTGCTTTTTAATCTGAGTTCGTGCGCCTGACAAGGGCGGCGGTCTTCATTGGTCAGTGTTTGGCCGTTGGCTGTAAATCAAGCTCGCCGTCACTGAAAAATGGCGAACGGATCCCCGATCTCTGAACAAAGAAATTCGATCTCGGATGATCAAAAAGGAACCTCCGAATAACGAAATTCGATCTCCGAACACTGATTACTGATCACTGATCACTGATTACTGGACACCGAATCGCATTCGAGTTTTGCCTTTCCGTCTTCCTCTTTTATCTTCCCCTTTTCCACCACCTCATGCTCGATCCTCTTCACCTGCTCAGCGCCTACTGCGACGGTGCGTTCCCAATGGGAGACGAGACAGGGCGGATTTCTTGGTTTCGACCGCCGATGCGGGGGATTTTGCCGATCGAGAAGTTTCATCTGCCGGCGCGATTTGCACGTTACCTGAAGGCGCACCCGTTTGAGGTGCGCTGGAATACGGCGTTTGGGGATGTGATGCGCGGCTGCGCGGACCGTGAGAGCACCTGGATCACCGATGTGATTTTGGATAGTTACCAGGAACTGCATCGCATGGGCTACGCGCACTCGGCGGAGGTCTGGCGTGAAGGGCGATTGGTCGGCGGGGTCTATGGGGTGGCCATCGGCGGTGCTTTTTTTGGCGAGAGCATGTTCAGTCGCGAGACTCAGGCCTCCAAGGTGGCGTTGACCCATCTGCAATGGCGACTCAAAGAGCGCGGGTTCATCGTTCATGACACGCAGTGGACCACGGAACATTTGGCCACTTTTGGCGGTTACGAGATCCCATGTGAGGATTACCTGGACTTGCTCGATCGTGCGATTCGTCTGCCGGTGACCTTTGATGATCGTCCGACTGCGGCTAGGCTCGTCTTCCGCTGAGTTTGGCGCGTATGGTCTGCCTGCTCTATTCTACCTCCATTTCTCATTTTGAACTCCTACTCACACGCTGCGCTGATCATTGTCGGTCATGGATCGACTCTCAATCC
This sequence comes from Verrucomicrobiaceae bacterium, assembly GCA_027483245.1. Lineage (GTDB taxonomy): Bacteria > Verrucomicrobiota > Verrucomicrobiia > Verrucomicrobiales > Verrucomicrobiaceae > Prosthecobacter. Next base: position 5,412 of record JAIXVB010000230.1, read on the forward strand.
TGACTCGAGTGCCCCGACGCATCTGCACGCGGACAAGATTCGCCAGCAGGGCCTCTTTCGTGAGGTGGTGTGCTGTTTCTGGAAAGAGGAGCCGACCATGCGGGAGGTCTATGAAAGCTTGGACAGTGAGGTGATCTACATCGTGCCAAACTTCATCAGCGAGGGATACTTCTGCCAGCAGGTGCTGCCGCGCGAACTGCGTCTGACCGGTCCCACGACCGTGCGTGATGGCAAAACCATCCACTACTGCGATCCGGTGGGCGTGCATCGGAACATGACACGCCTGCTGATCCAGCGTGCGGATGAGGTGGCGGCCGGTGTGCCAAGAGAGCAGACGAGCCTTGTGATCGTGGGGCATGGAACCAACCTGAATGACAACTCGACAAAGGCCATCCAGGACCAAGTGCGGTTCATTCGCGAGGGCGGTTACGGTTTCGCCGAAGTGATGGACACCTACATGGAAGAGGCTCCTTTTGTGGCGGATTGGGCCAAGCTGACGTCCGCGCCCAACGT
>JAIXVB010000049.1 GCA_027483245.1 Verrucomicrobiaceae bacterium
TCCCAAGTCTTGAGCGCTAGCCATGGCACCGGGCCACTGACCTGGATCGTCAGTGATGGCAGCCTGCCAGAAGGCCTAACCTTTGATGCCGAAACCGCCACGATCAGCGGCACCCCCACCACGGAAGGCAGTTCCTTTTTCTCGATCCGCGTCATGGATGCATTGGCCTGCCAAGGAGAACGGACCTTTAACTTCACCGTGCTCGAAGCACCGCGTTACCTGAGCGTCGGCAATCTCATCTTTGCCGACAGCAATGCAAGTGGTCGCTACGAACCCGGCGAAGGTCTGCCGGGAGTGGAAATTCATCTTTATGCCGAGTTGGCCGTGATCGGAGTCGATGCGCCTCTGGCCATCACCACTTCAGGCACGGGTGGGTTTTACAGCTTCAATGAACTGAGTGTTGGGGATTATTTCCTGCACATCCCCGCCAGCCAGTTCGGGACAGGTGCCGTGCTGGAAAACCATCGCTCTCTCGCGGGTCATGGGCTGGATGACGGCCTTGACGATGGGGTCGATGAAAATGGCATCGATTCCGCTTCCCCGACCATCACCGGCATCTCCAGCGTTGTCTTCCATCTGGCCGCCGACACGGAGCCAACAGACGCACAGGGTGAAACGGGCACAAATGCCCTGTCTGACAATGCGGCTGATGTGGACTCGGATCTGACGATTGATTTTGGTTTCATTCACACGAGTCACGCGCAGATGTGTGTGGGCAATCTGGTCTTCACCGATGCCAACCGCAGCGGTGGATTCGATGCAGGCGAAGGACGCAGCGGCGTGGTGGTGCAGCTTTTCAAAGCCGGGACCGATCCTCAAAATGACTCTGCTTTTCAAACGGAGATCACCTCCAGCGATGGACGTTACCTTTTCATTGGGCTGGTGCCCGGGCGCTACTTTGTGCACATCCGAGCGGAGACGTTCCAGCCCGGAGATCGGCTCACAGGACAGTCATCCATCCCGGGTGCAGGCGCGGATGATGCGAGCGATGATGACGTGGATGAAAACGGAGTCGATGCCGCCAGCCCATCAGCCACCGGCGTGAGCAGCATGGTCTTCAGCCTCGGGTTTCAGCAAGAGCCAACCGATGCACAGGGGGAGACTGGGTTCTTTGGCAGCAGCGACAATGGCGATGATTCCAACATCAATCTCACGATCGACTTGGGTTTCCAACACCCTGCTCTCAGCATCACGCCCCTGACTCTGGCCGATGGCGAAGTCATGCAGGAATACTCGCAACAACTCAGCGCCACGGGCGGGACCGGACCTTACACCTTCAGTGTGGACACAGGCAGTCTGCCTCTGGGCTTGACCCTGAGCAGCACAGGCCAAATCACAGGCACCCCGACGGCAGATGGTGAATTCGAAGTCAGCGTGCAAGCCACGGATGCCAATGGGGCGAGCGCGACACAGACCTACACCTTGTTCATTGCGCAGGAGCAGTTCGCGGCAGTGGGAAATCTGATCTTCTTCGATGTGAATGCGAACGGGCGCGCCGATCTCGGAGAAGGAGTCAATGGTGTGACGGTGGAGCTCTACGATGAAGCGGGCACTCCGGGTTCGTCCGCGCCTCTGCACAGCCAAATCACCGCCAACGGTGGGCAGTATCTTTTCAGCAATCTCAGCGTCGGAAGCTATCGCCTGCATGTGCCAGCGAGCATGTTCGCGGAAGGGGCACCGCTGTATGCGATGAACTCCATCTCAGGCGTGGGCACCGGGGATGATGATGCCAGTGAAGATGGTGCCGATGCGGTCTCACCGCTGACCACCGGTGTCAGCACAGCGCTCTTCAGCCTGAGCATCGGCAATGCGCCGACCGAGTCCACCGGTGAAAACGGTCTGCATGCGAACAGCGATGACGCGATGGATGCCAACACGGATCTGACACGCGATTTTGGGTTTGTGGATGCGACCCCTCGGCCCGCCAACTACAGTGACTGGAGTGTTGGCTTTAACCTGGAAAGCAAGGGTGCCCCCTCTGCCAACCCCGATGGTGATCTGCGCAACAACCTGCTGGAATACGCCCTGGGCGACGATCCGACCTCGGGTGTGCAAGAGACCCTGCGTTTGAGACTGGAAGAGAACATCGGAGGTGGATTTGACATCGTGCTGACACGCCGACGCGGTGGCCAGCCTGACTTGATCTACACGATTGAGGTTAGCGCCGAACTCGGTAGCTCGAACACCTTTTGGGGCAGCTCAGGCATTCAGCCGGTCATCACAATCAATGCGGATGGCACCGAGACACTGCGATACAGCAACCTTCAGTCTGACCCCACCTTTGGCGGTGCACCCAATGGCTTTGCACGGCTGCGTGTCGCCCTGGATGAAAATCAAGATGATACACCAGAAGCAGAGGCCACCAGTGCCATCATGGGCTGGGGCAAACGCACGCTCGCCACGCGCAATCAAACCTATGCCGTGCCCTTCATGAACGCTGAAGTCTTGTCTGGCAGCGTGGACGCCGTTTTTGGAAATCTGGTCGATCTCACCACCGCCGCAGGCACCCGCAGCATCAGCACGCAGTTCCAACCAGGGCGTCAGTATTATCTGGAAAGCACCGATGGTGATCATGTGGGACATCGCTGGGAAATCGATGAAGCGACGAGCAGCGCGACCTCGGTGACACTCATTCCCGGCTCAACTCACAGCACTCTCAATCAAGTGCCCGAAACGCTATCGGGAGATGCCGTGGCGGTGAGGCCACACTGGCAAGTGCAGGATCTTTTCCCGGTCACGGATTTCCAAGCCACCACGAATCCAGCCACGGCCGATCAACTGCTGTTCTTCAATCCGAGCACCAGTGGATTCACCACGCTCTGGCTGCTGAACATGGGGGGCAACCGCCGCTGGGTCGAACTCAACGACGCCACTTTTGCCAATGCCGGACTGCGCATCCTTGCCCCATGCGACGGCCTTTTCACCAAACCACGCAACACTTCGGTGAGCAGCTCCAACACGGGTCTGGTGCGCACGTGGCCCCTCGCCTGTCCGTTGCGGGCAGGCAGCAACTTCATCGGCAATCCATGGCCGGTGAATGAAAGCCCGCTGAGCCGCAGCATGACCGTGCCGGATGGATTCACCGGCACCAGCAGTTTCCTCACTTCGGACCGCATCTACCTTTGGAATGGCGACACGAGCATCGTCAACAGTTACACGAATTATTACCTGCTCAAAGGTGGCCCGCTGGAGCATTGGGTTCGTCAATCCGATGCGACCTTTGACGATCAAACCGACACGCCTCTCTTCCAAGCCACCAGCGCCGCCTTCATCATCCGCATCTCGGCCAAACCTGACTGGATGCTGACTCCGCCCTTTGTTCCCTGATCCTCCCTCCCCCCTCGAGACCATGAACTCACTCCGCCTTGTATTGATCCTCGTGCTCGGTGCCGTCATGGCCCCAGCAGCCACGGTCTCGCTGTCCAGCGGTTTTGGCGACACCTTGCTGGATACCAATGGGGTCGAGCTCGACAGCACGTTTTCCTTTGAGCTGGGCACCTTCGGCAACAGCTTCATTCCGACGGGTTCTAACACGGGTTTGTGGGAAGCCAACTGGAAACCTTTCGCGATTGCTTTTGCACCGGGAGCCAATGGATGGAATCCAGACTTCGACTTCTTCAATGCCGACGCCGAGTTTCAGCCTCTGACGCCGGGCAATACCAGCGGCACCAGCGATGCAGGTTTGAGCGGAGATATCTTCACCACCGGAGAGCAGCTGTTTCTCTGGGTCTATGACTCCAAGATTCTTGCTCCCACCGTTGAGTGGGCGCTTGTCACCCATGCCACTTGGCTTCTGCCCAATCCCAA
>JAIXVB010000751.1 GCA_027483245.1 Verrucomicrobiaceae bacterium
CCTGAGACTCGTCAGGACCCCTCCGTCACGGATGACTATCACGGCACGAAGGTCGCCGATCCTTACCGCTGGCTCGAGGACGATAACAGCGAGGAAACCAAGGCCTGGGTCAAAGCACAAAACGAAGTTACTTTTGGTTTTCTCAAAGCCATCCCGAAACGCGAACAGATCCGCGAGCGCCTGCAAAAGGCGTGGAATTACGAGCGCACCGGCATCCCCTTTGAGCATGGCGGCAAGTGGTTCTTTAACCGCAATTCTGGCCTGCAAAATCAAAGCGTGCTCCATGTCGCCGACGGCCTCGATGCCGAAGCACGCGTGCTACTGGATCCCAATTCGCTCTCGAAAGAAGGCACGACCTCACTCACCGAAACAGCGCCGAGTGAGAATGGCCAATGGCTCGTCTATGGCGTGTCCAAAGCCGGCAGCGACTGGCAGGAATTCCGCGTCAAAAACATCGCCACCGGCAAGGACACCGAGGATCTAATCGAGTGGGTGAAATTCAGCGGAGCCTCCTGGGCCAAGGACAGCAGCGGCTTCTATTACAGCCGTTATCCGAAGCCAAAGGAAGGCGCCGCCCTCACCGAAGCGAACAAAAACCAGACGGTCTATTTCCACAAACTCGGCACCCCGCAGAGCGAGGACAAATTGATCTACGCCCGCCCTGATCAGCCTGACTGGGGCCTGCACGCCTATGTCACCGATGACGGCCATTACCTCATCTACAGCGTCACTCACGGAACCGACCCGAAGAATCGATTCTTCTATCAGGACCTTCAGCAGGCCGATGCCAAAGTGGTGGAGTTGCTGAATGACTTCGATGCTGCCTACAGCTTCATCGAAAACGTCGGCACCACCTTTTATTTCCACACCGATCTCAAAGCCCCGCGCTATCGAGTCATCGCCATCGACGTGACAAAACCCGCTCGTGAAAACTGGCGCGAACTCATCCCAGAAGGCAACCACAAGCTCGACAGCGTCTCCTGTGTCGATGGACAACTGCTCTGCAAGTATCTCCAAGATGCCCGCAGCGCCATGACCGCCTATGATTTGGAAGGCAAAAAGATCCGCGACATTGAGCTGCCCGGCATCGGCACCGTCGGAGGCTTCAGCGGCAAACGCAGCGACAAAATCACCCACTACGCCTTCACCAGCTTCACCACCCCCGGCGCGATCTATCGCTACGACGTCGCCAGCGGAAAGAGCACCCTTTGGAAACAACCCAAGGTCGATTTCGATGCCAGCCCGTATGAGACCAAGCAGGTCTTCGTGACCAGCAAAGACGGCACCAAAGTGCCCATGTTTCTCGTCCACAAAAAAGGCCTCAAGCTTGATGGCAGCAACGCCACTTTGCTCTACGGCTACGGTGGGTTTGACATCAGCCTGACACCGAACTTCTCCATCGGTCGCGCCATCTGGTTGGAGCTGGGTGGCGTCTATGCCCTGGCGAACCTGCGCGGCGGTGGCGAATACGGTGCCGAGTGGCACCTCGCCGGCACCAAGCTGCGCAAACAGAACGTCTTCGATGACTTCATCGCCTGTGGCGAGTGGCTGCAAAAGGAAGGTTACACCTCACCGAAAAAGCTCGCCATCATGGGCGGCAGCAACGGCGGCCTGCTCGTCGGAGCCTGCATGACCCAGCGGCCTGAACTCTACGGAGCCGCGCTGCCCGCCGTCGGCGTCATGGACATGCTGCGCTTTCACAAATTCACCATCGGCTGGGCCTGGAAGAGCGACTACGGCAGCAGCGAAAACGCCGATGAGTTCAAAGCCATCTACGCCTACTCGCCCCTGCACAACCTGAAGCCCGGCACCCGTTACCCAGCCACGCTCGTCACCACGGCCGACCACGACGACCGCGTCGTTCCCGCCCACAGCTTCAAATTCGCCGCCCGCCTCCAGGCCTGCCAATCCAAAGACCCCGGAGCCCCACCCGTCCTCATTCGCATCGAAACCAGCGCCGGTCACGGTGCCGGCACCGCCCTGACCAAAGTCATCGAAGAAACCGCCGACGAATGGGCCTTCCTCTGGAAGGTGCTCGGAATGGAGTGAGGTGAGGTTATCTGCTGCGTCGAGGCAGCACCCCATTCAACTTGGCTCGGTGAACCCCGTAGCCTACAACTTCGTGCTTGCTCGTTCTCACAGATGTCTCTCCACCCATCTTTTCCCAGCTCCCCCTACGCATCTCTGATCCCAGAACAACGCTGGTTTCCTGCGGATGAGGCGCTTCGATCTTCATCGTATGACAAGTTGCTCCCGCCCTTGGTCGCAAAGATCAGGCAGCAGGTTTTCGATTGGAGAAACCAGGGCTACCCAGGAGTCTCGGCCACTTCGGTAGCACTGCTGCGCTGGTGGTTTGAGACAGATCACTTGCTGGAAAATGCCGACGGTTCACTTTCGCCATTTCAGTATTATTTCGCCCAGCGCGAGGCCGTGGAGACGGTGATCTGGCTGCATGATGTGAAGCATGCCCGCGACAAGTTTGACCTACTCCGCTTCGATACCTCAGGTTCGGTTTCGGCGGGCATGTTCAGCGAGGACTGGCCGCGCTATGTGCTGAAGATGGCGACGGGCGCTGGTAAAACCAAAGTGCTCTCGCTGCTCATCGCCTGGAGCTTCTTCCACAAGCTCTATGAGGAGAACGGCCAGCGCTACGATTTCGTCTTCGTGGACCAGGGGGCCTTTGAGAAGCACGTCCCGAAAGCGTTGCAGCAACTGGTGCTGAGCTCTAACGATTTCAAACAGCCATGAGCATTTCCCCAACACAATCCTACCTCGAAGGACTGGTGGCCGAGTTTCGCAAGCTGCCGGCAGAAACTCAATGGCTCGAATTTAAGCAGAACAACAGCAATCCTGAGGACATTGGCGAACACATCTCCGCGCTCGGCAACATGGCGGCCCTTCATGGCAAGGCTACCGGTTATGTTGTATGGGGTGTGGAAGATGGAAGCCACAAGGTGGTCGGAACTGCTTTCTCACCTGCCACCATCAAGAAGGGCAATGAGGATTTGGAGAGCTGGCTGGCCCGCCTGCTGTCGCCCAGAGTTCACTTCCAGTTTCATGAACTTACCCATGAGGGCCATCACATCGTGGTGCTGGAGGTGCCGCGCGCACCGGGCCGTCCCATCCAGTTTCAGGGCATTGAGTTCATTCGCGTCGGCTCGCACCGGCAGAAGCTCAAAGATCATCCCCAAATTGAGAAAGACCTCTGGCGGGTGTTCGACACGACTCCCTTCGAGGAAACCATCGTGGTGGAACACGCTGCTGCTGACGCAGTCTTGTCTCAGCTTGATTACCCTTCCTATTTTGAACTGCTCTCCCTGCCGCTGCCGGCGGATCGCGAAAAGCTGCTCGAACGCCTTGCTGCAGACCGCATGATCGTCCCGGATGGTGCTGGCACATGGAATATCACCGCCTTGGGGGGCATCTTGTTCGCCAAGAACCTGGATTCCTTCCGCTCGCTCGCCCGCAAAGCCGTACGTGTGATTGTTTATGGGGGCAAAAATCGCTTCAAGACGATCCGGGAACAGGTAGGCAAGAAAGGTTATGCCTCAGGCTTCGAAGGGCTCATCGACTTTGTTAACACGCTTGTTCCCAAAAACGAGGTGATCGGAAAGGCGCTTCGCAAGGAAGTGCCCATGTATCCTGAGTTGGCCATTCGCGAGCTGGCGGCCAATGCACTCATCCATCAGGACTTTTCCGTCACAGGCGCAGGGCCAATGATCGAAATCTTCTCGGACCGCATGGAGGTGACGAATCCTGGCCTTCCTTTGGTAACCACCGAACGATTCCTGGACACGCCGCCCCGCTCCCGAAACGAACTTCTCGCTTCGTTCATGCGCCGGGTGGGCGTTTGCGAGGAGCGCGGCAGCGGCGTGGACAAGGTGGTTTTCCAGACAGAGTTCTACCAGCTTCCAGCACCGTTAATCGAGACTGCCGTCGATTCGACCCGGGTGGTCTTGTTTGCTCATCGTCCGCTACGGGAGATGGACCGTGCTGACCGCACCCGTGCATGCTACCTCCATGCCTGCCTGCGGTTTGTGGAGAGGAATCCCATGACAAACTCAAGCCTGCGGGAACGTCTCGGCATATCTGAGCCCAACAAGTCCATGGCCTCCCGCATCATCGCGGACGCAGTCAAAGATGGCCGCATCAAGCCGGAGGATGAAACCCAGGGCAAAAAGTACGCGAAATACGTGCCCTTCTGGGCCTGAGCTTTAATTGACGGTTAATTGACTGGAACCTGCCTTCCGGCCTCGAATACCCACTGGAAACCCCGATTTCCCGACAAATCCGCCTCTAGAACTTAATTGACTGTTAATTGACTGGAAGCCCTTCCAAGCCCGTTACCTCCCTTTCGTCATAGCCCTGCCGGACAAATACCGCTTCATGCTCTTTGCCGACAAACGGGAGGTGGAACTCGTCTGGAATGGCAAGATCCGGGAGGTCTGCACCGCCATCCTGCCCTTCCAGACCCTGGAGCACATCGACGAACCACGGCGGGAGAAGCGGGAGGACGAGGAACTCGGCCTCGACACCGGCGGACGGCAGCTCAAGGGGCATTTCTTGCGACGATCATCAAAGCCAGCAGCAACGAAGGTGACCTCGTGGCCGACTTCTTCTGCGGCAGCGGCACGACCGCTGACGTCGCTGAGAAGCTGGGGCGCAAGTGGATCGCCACAGACCTGGGCAAGTTTGGTGTTCACACCACCCGCAAGCGGCTCATCCAGGTGCAGCGGGAGTTGAAGTCGGGTGGCAAGCCGTTCCGCGCCTTTGAGGTGCTGAATCTGGGGCGCTACGAGAGGCAGGCTTATCTGAACATTTCTGGCCGTCTCACCGGCAAGAAGAAGGAGCAGGCGCTGGCGAAGAAGGAGCAGGAGTTCCGGGACCTCATCCTGAAAGCCTACCGCGCCGAGGCCTTGCCTGACAGCGCCTTTTTCCACGGCAAGAACGGCAGCCGCCTCGTCGTCGTCGGCCCCATCAACCTGCCCGTGGGCCGCTTGTTTGTGGAGGAGGTCATCACCGAGTGCCGGAAGCGCGGTGCCTCCCGTGTGGACATCCTGGCCTTTGAGTTTGAAATGGGCCTCTTCCCCGCCGTGCTGGAGGAGGCGAAGAGCAAGGGCATCGACATCGCCCCAAAGACCATCCCGCCGGAGGTCTTCGACAAGCGCGCTGTGGAGAAGGGCCAGGTGCGCTTTGCCGACATCGCCTACGTGGAGGCCACGCCGCGTTTCGACGCCAAAAATCCGCTGGCTCTGGCCATCCAGCTCACGGATTTCTCCGTGCATTATTCACAAGGTCTGGTGGACAGCATCACCGCCGAGATGAAGGCCGGAAAGAGCGAGGTGGTGTGCGATGCAGGCCAGCTGGTAAAATTCACCAAGGACAAGGAGGGCATCGTCCGCCGCGAGGTGCTGACGAAGAAGTGGACGGACTGGGTGGACTACTGGGCCGTGGATTTTCATTATGAGAGCCGCAAGGAGATCATGAAAGTGGCCAAACACATGGGTGTGGAAGGCGCACTGCCGGGCATCGTTCATGCCGGGGAGGAGCTGCTGGACTTCGAAGAACGCTGGACCGGAGCCTACATCTTCGAGAACGAGTGGCAGAGCTTCCGCACCCGCCAGAGCCGGGACCTGGAACTGACCTCCTCTCAGAACCTCTACACCAAGCCCGGCCGCTACACCGTGGCGGTGAAGGTGATCGACATCTTCGGCAACGACACGATGACGCTGTTGCCGGTGACAGTGGGGTGAGCCCCCAACGACGTCAGGAAAGCCGAAATCGCCGACGAATGGGCCTTCCTCTGGAAAGTGCTCGGGATGGATTGAGACGCTTCGTTCGTGATTCGCGAATCACGAATGCGATGGAGTGCAATGGTGTCTTGAGCAGCCCTTGTTCGTCTCCATGAGAGTGTCTGAAGCATGCTGGTTTATCATCCGAAAACTGTTTACCGCACTTTCTATTCCGTTTTCATCACCGGCTTTCCGGCGGGTTGTCGCCACCCAGGCTCATGCCTTAGACTACTGTTTTGAAACTCTCCAGCCTACCAACCCGCACGGCAGAGCAGCGAAAAAATCAAAGAGTCGAAGGAAAGTTACAGCACCTGAACAAGACTCCCCCGCATGACTTGCGCGCAGCGCTCGGGTCTTGACCTCCTTCTCTGAGTTTGGTGTCATGCCGGGCTTTATGAAATTACATGCTCTTCTGGCTCTTGCGCTGATGTGTGGGCTTTTGACGTGTCGGGCGGAGTTGCCGGGGACGGCTGCGATTGTCATTCCCGAAAAGGGTCTGCTGGAGAAGGATCACGAGGCGCTGCGGATGCGTTGGGCAGAAAAGCATTGGCTGCCTGAGGCGGAGAAACGTTGGTTAGGCAAACCTTGGGCGGATCAGGCCCGGGCGGTCACGCTGAAAGGGCTTCGGCTTTGGTTCAGTGGTCCCAACGAGAGTTCCAAGGAGGCGGAAAAAACGGTGGCGGCAGCGCGTGAATTGGTGAAGACGGACTGCGATGAACCCTTGGCCTGTCTGATGGCGCACAAGGTTCTCTGGCAGTTGACGCAGAGTTGGTGGAGTGGCTATCAGGGACTGAACAAGGCTTTCAAAATCGCTGACGACGCCAGCTACTCAGGTGCGTTGCGCGTGTGGATCATCGATGAACAGATCGACCATCTGAGAGCCGTGAACTGGCGCTACCATGGCTTTCACTTGAAGCAGGTGGACCGCATCGTGCAGGCCCTGGGGGATGGCAGTTACAGCGCAGAATTCGAGCCTGTGTTGGTGCGAGATTTCCTGGACTGGATGGAGAACACGAAGGAGCTGAGTGAGGACGCTTTCAAGAAGCTGGAGAAGGCCATTCAGGACAGCTCCCACAGCGAATGGGTGAAGGAATGTCTGCGAGGAGATCTGCATGTGCACTGGGCTTGGTTTCGTCGGGGAAGCTCATGGGCAAAAGACGTGACGGAGGAAGGATGGCAAGGTCTCGAGGAGCATCTCCCGCTCGCGGGCAAGCATTTGAAACGAGCTCATGATTTGCGCCCGGATCGACCTGAGGCTGCCGGGCGTGTGCTTCAGGTGATCATGGGGGGCGCGGGCGATCACGACCTACTCCGTGCCTGGTTTGACCGTGCGATTGCGGCACAGTTTGACTATCGGGAAGCTTACAGCGGTCTTCTTTATGCTTCCACCAAGCGCTGGGGCGGCAGTGATGAGCTGCTGCTGTCTCTGGGCAAACGCTTTGCTGAAACCCAACGCTATGACACGGATGTGCCGATGCAGTTCTATTTTGCCTGCAAACAGGTGGCGATGGAGAGTGGCGATGCACGGCAGGTTTTTTCCTCGCCTGAAGTCAAAGAGACCGCGCTGACTTTTGCTCGAGGTTTGCTGGATCATCCAGAGCCAAACCCTGCCCGAGCAGCTCATCAGCGAGGACTGGCAACGGTCATCGCCTGGCTGGCGGGCGATGATGCCCTGGCCACTCGCGGGTTGAAGTCCACGAACCAAGTGACTGTGCCTTCGGTCTCAAAGCAACTGAATGATCTGCTGCATCACGTCTCCACGCTGCGGACCTCCGTCTATGCTGGAAACGGCGGCTGGGGAGAGGAGGTGCGCCAGCTGGAGCATCAGTATCGCCAGCGCGATATCGAAGGGGCCAAGAAAACTCTGGCTGCCATGAAGATGGAGAACCTGCCCACCGACAATTCGCGCAACTACGTGACCGAGATTCGGACCGTCCTGGAACTGCCTGAAAAGCTGAAGTCGGGTGACTGGCAGCCGCTGCCCATCTTTCCAGGGTTGGTCACCTGCTTTTGCACCGGTGGAAGCTGGCGTGTGTCAGCGCCGGGAGAGCTCACCCTGACGGGAAAAGATGCAGCCTTTCTCGATCTCGCCTTTCCCGTGCTGGTGGAAGAGAATTGCGAGATCCGAGGTGAGGTGTCCTATGAACTGATTCCGCAGAAGCTCTGGCACACGGACTGGTCCTTCGGGCCCAGCTTGCTCTGGTTACCCGCTCGTTTTGCCTCCACCCATTCACCGGCGGCAGTTCGCGGATTGACTTTTCATCCCACCAAGGGCACCACCGAAGCCAGGGTCACGGGAACGTCGAACCATCAAATGGCAGGAAACCAAGCCATTGAGCTGAAACCCGTGAACACCTTTCACGTGAGCCTGAAAGGAAAAGAGCTGCGTTACACTTTCAACGACACGGTGCTGACGCTGCCCAATATCGAAGCCTTGAAACTCAATCACACCGGTGGGCTGCTGGGTTTTACAGGGATCAATGTCCCGACCAGTGTGAAGATCAAAGTGAGGAACCTGGAAGTGCGATCAGCGCCGTGAACAAAAACCGGTGGTGATGCATTTGTGCGATGAAGCTGGCTGAAATGGAGCCGGTCGGATGACCCTTGCTTTTCATCACCGGCCTTCTGGCGGGTTGTCGCCATCCAGGTGATAGAGCCAATGCTGCAGGAAGAACTTCTTTTTCTCAGGAAGGAAGGTGTCCGAGGTGCCGATGAGAGGACGCAGGGAGGTGGACATTTGCAGCGTGACGATGGTGAAGATCACGACCCAAACTTTCAGATACCCCGAGGACTCGGCCCCCAGGGCGCTGACAGCCCCGGTGAGCAGCCGCATGCCGAAGAAGAGTCCAATGATCCAGAAGCCAAGCACGAGAAAACCCATGAAGCCGAGGGAATCCGTGGAGCTGCTGAAGACCCAAATCACGGGGGCAAAACCGAGCAGCAACAAGGAAGTCAAGGCCACCATGCCGAGCAGGATGGAGGCGATCTGATGCACGCGTGCATTCAGGCCATCGAGTGCGCTAAAAATGTAGAGACTCGGGAAACAAATGATGACGGCGACAAGCATGCCGACAGTGATTTTCAGCGGCACCGCCCAAAGCTGATTTCCCCCTGAAAAGGTGCCGAGAAGCAGCCCGAAAATGGTGAGGCAAAGGAGTGAGCCAAGTGCGAGTCGAGTCGGCACCCCACTGCCGCTCTGCTGGCAGGAGTGAATGAGCTGACCCGGATGCCGGAGCAGGGCTTCGATCACATTGGGGAAAGTCACGGGAGCTTGCATGGGCTCGATTTTCATCACGCTGACAGCGGGTGACGGGACGACTTGCGCTGCCTGGGGCTCAGCAGGTGGAGTGGATTCAGGGTTCATGACGTGGGGTGGGTTCGGAGTTGGACGATGTGGCTGGGGGAGGATTTGTTGTGGCGAGGTGCCAGAGGACCTGAGCAGCAGTCACCAGCGCCAGGATGAACAGCACCACGAAGAAAATGGAATCGCCCCCCACTTCTTTGAAGGAGATCTGGATCATGCTCCAGACGGCTTCATAAAAGTTTCCCTCCAGCGGATTCGGCCGCAGGAATTGCACAGGCAGCTCAGGGTTGCCAAAGAAGGGCCGAAGAATGTAGGAGAGCTGGGCACCGACGAAAAGATTGCCTGCCAGCCACGCGATCAAAGTTCGCCAACCGGCCGCAGCATCGCCTGAAAAGGCTTGGATGAGACGCAGCAACTTGTGGTTTGCCACGATGCCCGCAAAGGCAATCACGGCCGTGTTGCCGAGTAGAAAGAGACGATACCAATCGGCCCCTTCTTCGGTCCCTGGCGGTGGTGCATCCAGCACCCACGTGACGATGAGTGGGCTGAAGGAACCGACGATCAGACTGAAGATGGCAAAGCTCATCAGGCAGGCCATCACCGTCTGCCGGAACGACATGCCAGAGCCGAGAAGCTGCCCGAGCATGCCATTGATCAGGCCATTCACAAAAAGGGTCAGGAAGATCAAAAGCGGCATTTTGATCGCGACAAAGAGCCCCTGAAGCGGTGCGCGCCAGAGCCCGAGACCGAAGCCATAAAGGGCACATCCACCGATGATGGCGACGATCAGCGCGAGCAGCGAATCTCTCGTCAACGGCTGCCTCAACCACTCCGCCAATCCGCCTGGCTCACCGCGCGCAAGCAAACGCAAGCGGGAGAGGTGACGTAACTCAAGAGGCATGGGTCGTTTGTCTCCGCCATTCACTTTGTCGTTCAAAGTGAATGGCAATATTTTTGCACCTGATTTTTATGTGTCCGATTTCATCCCAACGAAGACCGCACAGGGGACTGTGCGGCCCACTTTGGCGCGGAAGAGAGTATCACCCCACCTGTCCCAGTTCAGCTCTGCGTTGGGTCATGTAGGAGACGAGGGTGCCGGTGAAAGCGGGGGTGTCGGCAGAGAGTTTCATCCACGTCAGGCCTCCGCCTTCTGGAACTCCGACCGAGCTGTTCTTCAGCGTTTCGTAACCTTGAAGTATCGACTGCGGAATCACGTCAGGATTTCCTGTGCGGATGTGCTCATCAATTTGAGTCTGGAGATCCGAGAGATCCGCCACGGTGCGCATCTGTTTTTGGCCCTCGGTGACAAAGGCATTCAGGTTGTCAAAGACCTGACGAATGACATCGGAAGGTGCCGTCGCAGTCACAGGCTTGTCGATGTTTTGGCTCATCCGTTTCAGAGAATCCGTGAGGTCACGGATCTGTGCCTGAGCTTCCTCGGTGCCTTCTTTGCTGAGGCTGACCACGAGGTCGAGGAACTGGGTCTTAGCTTGAGCTAAGCCATCGATCCACTCGGTGCTGTCGGCGATCGTTCGCAGCGCTTGAGTCGTGCCTTCGCTCGGTCCTGCGCCGACGTAGTCACGCCAGAGCTTGGCCCGGGTCTGGCCTGTCAAAGGCACTCCGCTGACGGTTTCACGATTGTAGAAATCGAGGATGCGATTGTTGCGATTGTGCACGCCACCACCGCCGGTGGCGCGGCCTCCGATGCCAGTGATCAACTCGTTGAAGGCATGACCGAAATCGATGCGGCCGACGTGCCCATCTTTGAGAGCGATCATGTTGCCGGGGTTCACGTCATGGTCACCGAGCAGGGCTGAGAGGGCGATGTTGCGCTGCACATCGCGCGAGGCGGTGGTGTCCAGGCGCAAGACGCCGCCGCCGCTGGGGGCGACCGAGTCGAGATGGATCTTCGGGTGCTTTTGGCCTCTGGGCAGGGGCCCGGCGCGCTCCATGTAGAGGGCTTTCAAATCGCCTTTGCCACCACTGAGATAACGAGAGGTGACCACAGCTTCATGCTTGGAGGCATCCTGCCGCAGGGAGACTTCGGGGACTTGCCCCCGAGAGCCTGAACCGACCAGGGCACGTGCGATGTTGGAGGCGATGACTTCTCCGTAGTTTTCGGTGTTGAGGCCACCGGCCTTGAGGCGGCGTCCGAGACCTGCGTGTTGGATGGAGCCTTTGACCTGATAAAACTGGCCCCCAATGCGAGTGCGCCCACTGCCCGTGGCACCGCCCGAGCCTTCAAGCGGCCGACCTGCGAAGCGTTCAAAGGAGCCAAAGTGCTGCTCACTGCCGGGCTGCCACTCGAGCTGTTGATTGAACAGGCGATCACTCACACGACGCTCGAGAAGTCCATTCAAGCGATCACCGCCGACAAAACCTTGGAGATTGCC
>JAIXVB010000635.1 GCA_027483245.1 Verrucomicrobiaceae bacterium
AGCGTCTGGGCACCATTGGTGCGCTCTTCAGGATTCAAAGGCGCGCGGATCTCCGCCGTGGCAGGCCGGGCCAGACAACCGAAGATCACCAGACTGAGAAGCGAGGTCGGAAGACGTTTCAGCATGAGTTTCATTCCTCCTGTTCCTTGGGTTGGCGGCCGAGGGTCACTTTCACCTCGCGCTCGACCTCATGATTGCGCACTCGCAGCAAAATCTGATCTCCAGGCGCGTGCAGACGGACAGCCGTGGAAAACTGCGGTTGATCGGTCATCAGCTCTCCATTCAGCGACAGAATCACATCACCGGTGATCAGGCCCGCTTTGGCCGAGGGAGAATCCGCGAGGACCTCCAGCACTTCCAGTGCGCCACCCGCATTCGCTGCCGTCGCGACACCGAGATAACCGCCGCTGCCAGTGCCCCAGGTGTGGATCACGTGATTGCTCTTCATGTCTTCCCAAGAGCGGAGAAAGGGGGCCATGGAGACGTGCATGTTTTCATCCCGCTGCTCATAAATCAGGCTGTGAATGCCGATGACCTCACCCGCGAGATTGAAGAGCGGCCCGCCCGAATCGCCGCCCATGAGCACGCAGTCGGTTTGCAGCGAATTGGCCGTTTGTTTGACGATCCGACCCACGCGCAGCACCACCCCGCGGCGTTTGTCAAAACCGCCTGGATGCCCCAGAGCGAAGCACCACTCACCGGGCTGCGCCTCAATGACTCGGCGCGAGACCTTCACCGTCGGCCACTTTTTCTGGCGATCTTTCATCTGCATCAGCGCCGCATCCGTCGTCTTGTCCAGACCCAGTGTCGTGGCGATCACCTGGGAGCCATCATCGAGCACGACTTGCATCTCACGCCCAGGCGTCTCCGCCACGTGAGCCGCGGTCAAAATGAGGCCTTCTTCCGAGATGATCACACCGCTCGCGGTGCCATCGCCCGTGAGGATCGCGACCACCGAGGGGCGCACCTTGGGCACCCAGCCTTGCACCGTGTCCTGAAGACGCTGAAAAGATCCCATCGGACCCTCCAGGCCCGCCGCAGAGACCACGTGGGGGCTCTGGCTCAAAGCCAGCGCGAGAAGTGCTGAAAAGAAAGCGGTTCTCATAACGACTGGAAACAAACGTGCGACCGTGAAGGAACTCTCCAACTATCGGAAGCGGGATTCAAGCCAAGAGCTTGGGCACTTTCACCCCCGTGCCAAGTGGAGAAAGACCGATCCCCTTCTCCAGATCGCCCTTGAAAGGAACTGCCGAGAAGCCACTTGCCAAACGAACGACTGCCCCCATATTCGCCGCCCCTTATGGACATTTTGATTGGTATTCTCACAGTGGTCGAGGTCCTCGTCTGCCTTCTGCTCATTCTCATCGTTCTCATGCAGCGCCCGCGGCAGGAGGGCTTGGGGGCTTCGTTTGGTGATGGCATGATGTCTCAGATTGCTGGAGCACAGACCACGAATGTCCTGCAAAAGTTCACCGTTTATCTCGCGGTCGCCCTTTTCATCCTCACGCTCAGCCTTGCCGTGCTGACCTCCCGCCAACAATCCCAGAAAGCAGGCAAGAAGCTTTTTGACGCGCCACCACCACCAGCCGCCCCTGCAACCGTCGAGGCCCCGAAAGTGGAAGTGAAGCCTGTCGAAGCTCCCAAAGCCGGTGACGCAGCCGCAACACCTGCCCCAGCTCCTGCTACGGAAGCTAAGAAACCAGAAGAGGCTCCAAAGCCTGCTGTGGAAGCCCCTAAACCGGCCGCCCCAGCAGCACCTGCGGCTCCTGTGACTCCGGCTCCTGCGCCTGTGCCTGCAACGGCTGCCCCAGCGGCTCCAGCGCCTGCACCTGCCGCGACCCCCGCACCGGCTCCCGCAGCACCTGCAACCGGCACGAACCCTTAATTGAAGCTCGCCAAGCGCGGATTCCTTCGATAATCTGACCGCCCCCAACCATGCAAGGCGGCTCACTTTCACTTCAAACCCGCTCACGTTTCACGACGTGGACGGGTTGTTTGTTGGCACTCGTCCTCCTGACCGCAGGGCTCGGCACGGCGGCAGCAGCTGGTTATGTCCGCTGCCAGTTGGCGGATGGCTTTGACTTCCCGGTCGGCAAACCCAACGCCGAAGGCTATTACAAATCCCGCGGTTACTGGCCCAATGGCCACTTGGGGGAAGACTGGAATGGCCGCGGCGGCGGCGACAGTGACCTCGGCGCACCGATTTACAGCACCGCTCGCGGTGTGGTGATCATTTCTGAAAATGTCGGTGTTGGTTGGGGCAATTGCATCATCGTCCGTCATGCCTATCGGGATGAAACGGGCAAGATCGCCATGGTGGACAGCCTGTATGCCCACCTCCAGCAGCGCCTAGTCAAAGTCGGCCAACTCGTGGAGAAAGGCCAGCTCGTGGGAACCATGGGCGGCAACAACGGCATGTATCTCGTGCACCTTCACTTCGAAATGCGCAAGAACCTGCGCATCGGCATGAATCGCAGTCAGTTCGCCCGCGATAACACGAATTACTACAGCCCCACGGACTTCATCAACAAACACCGGGTGCTGCCTTCCAGCTTTCAGAAATACCCCATCCCGCTCGGCCTTTTCGCCCCGTATGGCCGCTCCCTGGCGGATGCGCGCAGCGATGGTGGGCCCAGCATTCAGGTGCCCACCCTGCCGACCACCCGCCCCAGCCTTCCAGAAACCGGTCCCTCGGCTGACGATGAGGACTTTTGGGCCAAGCTTCGTGGTCGCTTGAAACAGGGCAAAGTCACCGAAGGCATCGAGCCTGCGCGCTGAGTCACCAACCTCAAGGGTTCACTCGCGCCCAAATGCCCACTTTGTCTTCGCGTGCCTTGCTGCCCAGCTGCAAAAGGTAGGTCGCATAGGTTGGGATGTCCCGAGGATCACCGGGCAGCAGGGTATTCACACTGCCCACCGTAGCGTAACCTCGGCGCATCAAAAGGTCCGCCAGATAGGTGGG
>JAIXVB010000071.1 GCA_027483245.1 Verrucomicrobiaceae bacterium
CGGATCATGCCTGGATCGAACCCGAGGTGCGGCACCGGATCGCGCGGTATCGCACGGAGATGCGACGCTGTTTTCAGGTGCTGTCTCAGGCAGGGCTGGCGGTGCATGTGACGATGGATGTTTTTTCGGCGACGCCTGGGCTGCGTCAGAAGTTGGCGCATGAGCGAATGACGGTGAACGATTACCTGCGAGAGCTGATGGACCAGTTCCTGACCGATTTCCCAGAGGTGGCAGGCGTGATCGTCCGCATCGGTGAATCGGATGGCAAGGACGTGCGAGATGACTTTCACAGTCAACTGGTGATCAAGACCCCGCAGGAGGCACGCACGTTTCTCCAGGCGCTGCTGCCGGTTTTTGAAAAGCATGGGCGACGGCTGATTTTCCGCACGTGGACGGTTGGAGCCTACCCGATCGGCGACCTCATGTGGCATCGCGGCACCTTTGCCCGGGTTTTCAAAGACATCACCAGTCCCGCGCTGGTGGTCTCCATGAAGTATGGCGAGACGGATTTTTTCCGTTATCTGCCGCTGAATCGAAACTTCTTCCGCACCCCGCTGGCGAAGATCGTGGAGCTGCAAACACGGCGCGAGTATGAGGGCTGCGGGGAATACCCGAGCTTCATTGGCTGGCTCTACGAACGCTATGCGCGGGAGCTGCGACAGGCAGAGAATGTGATCGGCTGCATGGTCTGGTGTCAGACGGGCGGCTGGGTGCCTTTTCGTCGGCTCGCCTTTCTGGACCCCGAGGCGCTGTGGAATGACCTGAACACCTACGTGACGATCCGCGTGGTGAAGGACGGCTGGCTGGTGGAGGACGCGGTGCGGGCCTTTGCCAAAGAGCGGCGGCTGGGCGATGCGGATGCGTTGCTGGAGCTGCTGCGCCTGTCTGAAGAGTGCGTGCGTGAACTGCTCTATGTGGAGGAGTTTGCGCAGCAAAAGCTGTTCTTCCGCCGGGTACGCATCCCGCCGATGTTGCAGGTGTATTGGGGGAATATCTTCGTCAGTCACAGCCTGCGGAAGCTGCTGCGTTACTTTGTGCGGGATGCGGATGCAGCGCTGCGCAGTGCCCAGCGCTGTGTGGACAATCTGGCGCGGATGATCCCACTGGCAGAGCGCGCGGGCGTGCCGGTGGCGGACATGATCTACATGCAGGATACGTTTCACATCCTGGCGCTGTCACGGGAATACTACTTCGCCGATGATGCGCCGGACATCGAGGACCGTCTGCGCGCAGCCAAAACGGCCTACAAGATGAAGTATGCGAAACGCGGACTGCGGGCGCGTTATCGGATCAAGATGGACTTCAAGCCTCTGCTGCTCAATCCGCGGCATCTGGGCTGGGCGGTGAAATTTCTCATGCGCCGCCAACGCGGCTATCGTGTGGTGGATCGGCTGGTGGTGTTGAGTGGTCTATCGCTGATCTATCGAGTCATCGCGGCGAGGCGTCCGCACTGGATCCCAGGCTTTGCCTCGAAGAGCGCGATGGGCGTGGATGTGGTCTTTCGCTGAGTCGGAGCGGCGAAGTGTGGCTTTTTAAATCAACGCCGCTCCGTCAAGCTCCTCCCCGCTCGACTCAATAACCATCATCAAATCCGCCGCTGCGTTTGCCACGATCCCAAGAATCGCGTCGGGAACCTTTGCCACCTCGGTCGTGTTTCTTCCCGGGAGGACCGCTGCGCTCATTGTAGTCGGGGTAATTTTCACGAGGCTGTCCGCCACCGCTTGAGCGACCGCCACCTCCATAACCGCCGCCGCCCCCATAACCGCCGGCAGGACGTGGTGATGAAGGGCGCTCTTCTTTGGGTCTGGCTTCCACGATCCTCATCGCACGGCCCGCCACATTGGTGCCCTGGAGACTTTCCATCGCCCGCATGGCCTCCGCATCTATCGGCATGTCCACAAAGCCGAAGCCACGGGATCTGCCGGTTTCTCGATCCATCACCACACGAGCGGAGGCAACGTTTCCATAAGCTGCGAATTCGCTGCGCAGTTCATCATCAGTGACGGTGTAAGCAAGATTGCTGACGTACAAGTTCATCGGGAGTCAAAAAAGACACGCGTCGGAGATCGTCGCGCCGGGAAGAAAACTAGACGGAGGTGAAGGGCTGTCAATTCCGGCCGTGCATGAGATGCAGAGGCTTGCAGGATGCCTGAACTCGGCGGAAAGGCGGGCATGACTGAACCAAAAATCACCCCTCTCATCCGCAGTTCCTGCGGAGGCCTCCCCTCGGCCGTGCTGTGGTCACAACTGCTGATGCGAGATCGCCTCGCGCCGGGTGCCGTGGTGCTGGATGCCACGGTGGGCAATGGTCACGACACGCTGTTTTTAAGCCAATGCGTAGGACCCGAGGGACACGTCTATGGCATGGATCTCCAAGCCGCAGCGGTCCAAGAAACCCGCCGACGCCTCATCGAAGCAGGGGTGAGTGAGGCGCAGTTCACGCTGATTCACGCCGGGCATGAGACCATGATGGCGGCGGTGCGGCCAGAGCACCAGGGCAAGCTCAGCGGCATCATGTTTAACCTGGGTTATCTCCCGGGTTCAGATAAAACGCTGATCACTCGGACTGAGACGACCCTGCAAGCCGTACAGGCCGCGCTGGATCTGCTAGCACCGGGCGGGCTGCTGACCATCGCCGTGTATCCCGGTCATGAAGGCGGTGCCGATGAGCAACGCGCCATCACCGAATGGAGCGGGCAATTGCCCTCACGCCATTATGAGGTGCAACTGATCCGCCCGGTCAATCGCAGCGCCAGCCCACCCGAATGTTGGGTGGTCTGGAAGCGCGGCTGAGAGCGTGAATCAAGGCACGGGATTGCCCTTGGCACCAATGCACCAGAGCATCTTCTCGGTGCGGACAATGAGACGTCCATCGCCGATCGCCGGGGTTGCATTGATGGGGCTATCCAGCTTCGTCGCGGAAAGTTGCTCGAACTTGGGCCCCGCCTTCAGCACGATCAGATCCCCCTGCTGACTGCCACAAAAGACCTTGCCATCTCCCGCCACCGGGCTGCTGAAAAACTTGCTGCTGCCCGCGCTGCCATTGACACGCTCCTCATAGAGTTGCTTGCCGGTTTTGAACTCCACCACCTTCAGGATGCCCCCGTCACCCAGCAGATACATGAGGTCTCCCATGACCAGCGGCGAGGGCACATACGGCAGGCCTTTGCTAAAGGTGAAATCCACCGGCTTCGGCTGCGGACCACTGACATCGATCGCCGCAAATTCCTTCACGCCACCGCCCGTGCCAAAGGTGCAGAAGTACACGTTGTCTTGCAGCACACCGGAGCCCAGGCTGCGCTGATTGAAGCCGGGGTTATACTGCCAATTGATCTTGCCCGTCGCGGGATCGATCCCCATGACCCCACTCGCATTGTTCGTGCAGATGAGTTCCTTTTTCCCACCGGCCAAATCATGCACCACCGGCGTGGAGAACGTGTTCAGGCAATTCGGAAGATCGAGCTTCCACACCTGTTTACCCGTCTTGGCATCGAGCCCCACAATGCAGCTTTTCCAAGCCTGCTGAACAGGATCTTCCGTGTAAACCTTGCCATCGCGCTGCCAATCGAACTCACTGCGCACGACCATGACGCCATCAACCACGAGCGGTGAGATCCCCGTGCCGTGTTCATGGATGTAATCGGCCACATGCTCATTGCGCCACAGCAGCTTGCCCGTGTGATCCAGCGCCAGGGCTTGAATCGTGGTGCCCGTGCTCCAGTTGATGTAAATGCCCGCCGCATCGACAAAAGGAGAGCTGCTCGCGAAGCTGTTGAAGTTGTGTTTTTTGTGCTCGGCAAAGGTTTCCTCATGACGCCACAGCTCCTTGCCCGTCTTGCCATCCAGCGTGATCACCCCGCGTTTTCCAGTCCCAGTCTCAGCCGTGACGATGATCTTGTCCTCCCAGAGCACCGGTGAGGACCAACCTTTGCCCAGGTCCACTTTCCAGAGTGTGTTCTCAGCCGTCACCTCAGTGGGCAGCCCCGTCGTGTCGGCGACTCCCGTGCCATTGGGACCGCGAAAACGGCTCCAGTCAGTCTTGGCGTTGGCCGTGATGGCCAGAAGGAGGAAAAGGGCAGCGGTGATTTTCATAGAACGCGGATGATGATGGCGAGCCGCTGAATCGTCCGCGAGCACAAACTTCTTTCCCACATTGGCATCTCAGACAGATAAACCTGCCCCATTGAAAAAAGAAGCGCGCCCGGCAGGATTCGAACCTGCGACCATCGGATTAGAAATCCGGTGCTCTATCCACTGAGCTACGGGCGCATTAACCTTTATTTACAAGGGATCTATGAGGGTGGCAAGCTGCTTTGATTTGTGTTTTATACACCGATGTTATACACTCAGGCAGCACAACACCGTTATGAAGGCCGCAAGCACAGCCCCCAAAACGTGGTTCGCCACAAAAACTCAGCATCTCTACCGTCATAAGTCCGGCGTTTATTATGCCCGGCTTTTCATCGGCGGCAACAAAACTTGGCGCAGCTTGAAAACTGAAGTCCTCAGCATCGCCAAGGAGGAACTCGACAAACTGCAAGAGGAAGCAGCGCACCAAAAAGAAATCACCCAGAGCGGAAAGGTCCTTCAGCACCTCACTGGCAAGGAAGCCATCGCGCTGCGCCGGAAGCAGCTTGAAAATGATGCTTCAATCAAAAGGCGCACCCGCGAATACTGGAATGAGATCTTGGATTCGCTTTGCCGTTCTTGGCCGGAATTTGAAGCCGCTGAAATGCGGAAAATCACGGTTGAGCAATGCGAGGCCTGGGCTGGTAAGAACCGCGCTGCGATGTCGCCCACCCGCTTCAATAATTCGATCAGCGCCATCAAGACGCTGTTTCAGATCGCCATCAAGAAAGGTGCTCGGCGCACCAATCCTGCCGCTGAGATCAAGCGAGCCAAAATCAAAACCAAGGACCTGTCAGCATCTCTTCCATCCATGGCAAACTTTGCCGCACTGGTGGTTGAAATCCGCCGCCCCAAAGCTCGCTTTTCCGCTGCCTGCGCTGACCTCGTTGAATTTTTCGCTTATACCGGCACCCGCAAAAGCGAAGCCGCACGGGTCGAATGGCAAGACTGCAATTTCACCAAAGGTCTGATTCGGATCAAAGGCGACCCCGAAGATGCCACCAAGAACGGTGAAATCCGCTGGATACCTATGATCCCCGCTTGCCGCGCACTTCTTGAGAGGCTGAAGGCTGCAAACCCTAACGCCAAACCGACCGATCCAGTCTGCAAGGTAAGGGAATGCCAGAAGGCGATGGACCGGGCATTCAAAGCTCTAAAGCTGCCCCGCCTCACCCACCATGACCTGCGCCACCTTTTTGCTACAGTTTGTATCGAATCGGGAGTGGATGTGCCGACCGTTGCAAAGTGGATGGGGCACAAGGACGGCGGCGCTTTGGCTATGAAGACTTATGGTCATTTACGAAATGACCATTCTGTTGC
>JAIXVB010000394.1 GCA_027483245.1 Verrucomicrobiaceae bacterium
CGGGCGGGCGCAGAGATTTTACTCGCCAAGCGCCCCTCAAACCCTCTGAATAGGAAGGTCTGAGCATTCGCTTCGTTTATCCAAGCACATTCCTTTATGAAAAAACTTTCCCTTTCAGCGCTGCTGTTGATCGCCCTCAGTTCTCAAGCTGCCGACTGGCCGACCTTCCGCGGTGCGGACCGCAAGGACATCTCCACGGAAACGGGTTTGCTGAAAAAGTGGCCCGCCAATGGTCCCAAACAACTCTGGTTGAATCAGGACGCAGGGCTCGGTTATGCGGGGTATTCCATCGTCGCAGGGACGCTTTACACGATGGGCGCACGGGATGCGGTGGAGTATGTGATTGCAGTGGATGTGGCCACGGGAAAAGAAAAATGGGCTGCTGAAGCCGGGGCTCTGCTCACCAATGGCTGGGGCGATGGGCCGCGCAGCACACCGACCGTGGATGGCGATAAAGTGTATGCTCTGGGGGGTAAAGGAACCCTGGTCTGTCTGAGCGTGGCCGATGGCAAAGAAGTCTGGCGCGCTAGCTTGACGGAGCTCGGGGGCAAGGTGCCTGGCTGGGGTTACTGCGAAAGTCCGCTGGTCGATGGCAACCTCGTCATCGCCACTCCCGGGGGACCTCAGGGAACTCTGGCCGCTTTTGACAAAACCACAGGCAAGCTCGTCTGGCAGTCTCCCGAATGGACCGATCCCGCCCAGTATGCCTCCATCATTGCCGCCGATCACAATGGCGCCCGTCAGCTGATTCAACTGACCATGCAGAGCGTGGCGGGGGTCAATGCAGCCGATGGCAAGCTGCTCTGGAAGACCGAGTTCCCTGGCAAAACAGCCGTCATCCCAACGCCGATTTTTCAAGACGGGCAGGTGTTTGTCGCCGCCGGTTATGGAGTCGGCTGCAAGAGCGTCAAGATCGGCCCTGAAAACAGCGTCGAGGAACTCTACTCCAGCACCGACATGGTGAACCATCACGGCGGTGTCGTGCTGGTGGACGGGCATCTCTACGGCTTCTCAGACAAGGCGGGCTGGAGCTGCCTGGACTTCAAAACGGGCGCGCTGAAATGGGCGGACAAGTCTCTGGGCAAAGGCGCGATCCACGCCGCTGACGGCATGCTTTATCTGCTGGAAGAAAAAACCGGTACGGTGGTCCTGATCGAAGCCAATCCCAAGGGCTGGCAAGAGCACGGACGCTTCACCCTTCAGCCCCAGACGACTCAGCGGAATCCGAAAGGCATGATCTGGACGCATCCGGTGGTCAGTGGTGGCAAGCTGTTCCTGCGCGACCAGGAGTTGATCTTCGCCTTCGATGTCAGCGGTCGATAACGCGAGCTGAGGTCGCCAACGCGTTTCTTTTGGGGCTTGGGAAATGGAAGGTGCGGACAGCACGTTCTTTCTCAGGCCCATCCACCTGCTTATCCCGCCACCATGAAACGTCTGCTCTTTCCTTTGCTCGTCGGTTTGTCATCTCTGCAAGCGGCTGACTGGCCGATGTGGCGTGGGCCTCAGGGAGACGGCACCAGCGTGGAAAAAGGCCTTCCCCTGAAATGGAGTGCCAGCGAAAACGTGCGGTGGAAAGTGGCCCTGCCTGACCGAGGCAACTCGACTCCCGTGGTGTGGGGCAATCAGGTTTTCATCACGCAAGCAGTCGAGAAAACCGGCCAGCGTTTGCTGATTTGCTACGATCAAAAAACTGGCAAACAACTCTGGGATGCAGGCACGCTGTATCGCGAAGAAGAGCTGACCCACGCGACCAATCCCGCCTGCTCAGGCTCACCTGCCGTCGATGGAGAGCGGGTCATCGTGTTCTTTGCCTCAGCGGGTTTGTATTGTTACGACCTTCAGGGGCAGGAGCTGTGGAAGCGCACCGACCTGGGCAAAATCCATCACATCTGGGGAGCGGGCACCTCCCCTGTGATTGCCGGAGAGCGTGTGTTTCTGAACTTTGGACCTGGAGAGCGGACCGTCCTTTATGCCTTTGATAAAAAGACCGGCAAGACCCTCTGGCAGCACGCTGAAAAAGGCGGTGCCTCGGGGGCAGGTGAACCCAAAAAGTGGCTCGGTTCCTGGGCGGATCCGCTGATTCGGACGGTGAAGGGGCGTGAAGAATTGTTTCAGGCTTACCCAGGGCGAGTGGTCGCTTTTGAGCCGGCCTCGGGCAAGGAACTGTGGACCTGCGCGGGCCTGAATGCCCTGGTCTATAATTCTCCCCTGTATGCCGAAGAGACCGTGTTTGCCTTCGGGGGTTACAACGGCATGGGCCTCGCGGTGAAAGCCGGTGGCCAGGGCGACGTGACCGAATCCCAGCGCCTCTGGCACCTGCCGAAAGTGAGCCAACGCATCGGCTCCGGGGTCCTTCATGAAGGGCATCACTACATCTTGACGGATGGCGGCATTGCCGAGTGTCGTGAGCTGAAGACAGGGAAGCTGGTCTGGAATGAGCGGCTCAAAGGTCCCGCGCCGACGGGGCAAAACTGGTCGTCGCTGGTGTTGACGGCGGACGGCCTGTGTTATGCTGTGAATCAGGGGGGAGATGCCTTTGTTTTCCGCGCTAGCCCGACTTTTGAGCTGCTGGCCACCAATTCTCTGGGTGAAAAAGTCATCGGTTCCATCGCGGTCAGTGACGGAAAGCTCTTCATTCGGGGTTACAAACACCTCTGGTGCCTGGGAGAAAACTGAGTTGCCCCAGGGCGACAGGTGACAGTGCTGTCATTTCACAGACATTTCTGGCGCAAGTCGCTAGCTTGTGCTAGGCCATCCAGTTCCCCCGGTGTCTCCCACCGTGGGCTCTTTTGCCCATGCCAGATCTTTCCGCTTCCATTCCCGCTCTGCTCCTAGACTTCGACCCGCGCATGCGCCAGGAGGCTGAGCGACTTGCTGACGATGACGCGATCCGTGCGATCGACATTTTTGACGATGAAGCCCTCGCTGAAGTCGGTCTCGATGAACGTCGGGTCAACACACGCTGGGCCTATGAAAATGAGGTTTGGCAGGGTGAGAGTGATTGTGATGAGGAGCCGCTGCACTTGCTCGCCCTCTGTGCCGCGTTGATTGCCATCAAACGCAAGCTGGCCCGCCAGCCGCTGGCTTCCAAGGCCGATGAAGTGCCTGAAGAGGCTTTTCAATCGGTGATTGAGCGCCGTCTGGCCCGTCAGTTGACGATGGATGAAGAGAGTTACCTTGGGAAGCTTGAGAAGCGCTTCCAACGCGTGCAGCAGAGCGGTCAAATTTACGATCAAGACATGGTGCGACTGCATGCGCGCTGGGCGATCCAAAGTGTGGACCCCCTGGCGCTCTGGCCTGAACCTCCGACCACCCTGCGCGAATTCTGGGAGTATGTCGCCCTGGCCCTGCATGAGCGCAGCCTGCCTGCGCCGAGTTTCCTGCGCAACATCGTCGATCTCGATGCCGTGCGTGCTCGTCTGGCCGTCTGGCGTCAAGAGCGCACCATGCCTCTGTGGCGTGAGCGCATCCGCCGCCTGTTGCGTGGGCTGGAGGAATCGCCGAAACGCCCGCGTCGTTCGTGCGATTTCCGCCTCATTGTGACCACGGCTGAGGCCAGGCTTCAAATGCGTGAAGGGGCCGATACCAGCTTCCGCAATGTCTCGATGACCGAGCTGACGCAGCTCGAGAGTGATCAGGAACGCGGGGCGCTGCAGGCCCCGGCTGCGGCTGAACTGCTGCTGCTCGCCTGCATCGGCCAGGCCGGCACCGGCGCCAGTGAAGTCTGCCGCTTTGATCTGGAAACTTACGGCAGTTGGTTGGGTGCCCTGCTTCAGCAAAATGCGCTGCAAGCGCGACTGCTCACGCTTGATGAAATGCCCTTCCGTCATGTCGAGGAGCCGCTGGTTTGGAAGAGTGTGGAAGATGCGGAAACGAGTCAGCTTCACCTCTCTCTGGTGCAGGTGGATGGCACTGCTGCCCCGTTGCCTTTGCGCGTGCTGCATGGTGCCGTGACCCAGTATCTGTCTGCGGATGCCGTGTTCTTTGGCCCCCTCTGGTTCCCGGAGGAAACCAAGATCGACGCGCCGATCATCATTCCTTTGAATGCCCTGGCCACTCAGGATGGCATCGCTTTCCTCGATAAACTTGCCTTGCCTCTGCCTGAGCACATCGCCAGTCGCATCCGGCATGAGCCACTTCAGGTAAATGTGCGTGCGCAGTGCATCGCCCGCAGTCCGATGTCCAGTTCTGAAAATGCCGTCTTCCATGTCGAGGCCATCGGCC
>JAIXVB010000196.1 GCA_027483245.1 Verrucomicrobiaceae bacterium
ATGATTTAGCTGATGGGAGCAGAACCATCTGAGGGATGGCGGAAATGCCGGGCGGTCGGCACTGGACCCTTGTGTTGGTTGATCGCTTTCACCTTTTGGTGAAGGCCATCGTAAAGATGAAGGAGACACTTCTCCATGATCGCATAGCCGATCAACATGTGTTCCTGATTGATCCCCGTGCCGTGGCTTCCTTCATTGCCAAGCCACTTCACCGCTTCAAGGTCATGCTTTAGAAGGTCATGCGGTGAGGTTAGGTTTTTGATACGGTTGCCCAGCGCCGTGTTGTTTGGCACACCCAGTTCATTGAGCAGGCATTCCACAGCCTTGCGCAGGTGGTTGGCGGCAGCGTTTGTGTCGCAAAAGGCCAAATTGAAACCCGCTTTGAGTGACGCTCGGACCGTTTTGGGTGTCCCTTCGGGAATCGAAAACAGCGGCAACGACGGTGCCATAAAGTGTGGGTGGTAGGCCAAATACTCTTCCGGGTAATCTTGTCCGTCTGAATCCACGACTCCGTGAATGCCGTAACACGCCTCACCGATCATGTGCAGCACTTCCGCACACTTCGGCTCGTCGCACTTCCAACGAACCGAAAAGTGCAGAGTGGCATCTCGAGAGTCATACTCATCCCAGTTCTCCTTCCAGTTTCGTGTCCGAGCGTCTTCAGATTTGACCAAGGATTCCTTGATGAAACGAAGGCGACCATGCTCACACGATGGGCACGCCAAAATGGGTGGCTGTTCAGCGTCGAATGGAAATTGCTTCATCAAAGAGTTGTTCATGCCTTTGGGTTCTTATCCGAACTCAATAGAGCTTACTGAATTGAGCTTCAACGCACCCTTGAAGTTTAGCGAATCTCAGCGGGGGATTTTAGAAAATCACGGGTGGAAAAAGCTTCCGCAGAAAGTCGGCTTGCTCTGGGGCGGGACTGAAAAACACGGTCGGAGGATGTGAATCGACGGTCAGGGAGTCTTTAAAGGTTTGGCAAAGGCACTTTTTTCTGGGTCGGAGGGTATTAATGGACGCTCAGGGGGAATTTTTAGAGGGTCAGAGAGACTTTCAAAGTCTGGTGCAGGCACCTTTTTCTGGGTCAGAGGGACCTTTTAACCCCCTTCGAGGGTCTTTTTAGTGCCTCGGACCGTGTAAAAAGTGGGTCGCAGATACTTTTAAAGTATGGACGAGGTTATAAAAGGTCGGTCCGAGGGGGCTTTAAATCGGTCAGACCGACCTTTTGGTAGGGTTGGGGGACTTTTTTCGTCCAAAAAGTGCCTTTTTGGATGGGAAATGGCACTTTCACTCCGGGTTAGGCGTTGGCGGTCGGGGTAGGATCCTTTTTCGGGCGGCCTGGGAAACGTGTTTTCAGGTCGTTGTAGATCGTGCCCGCACCGGAGACTCCGCGCTTGGCCGCTTGGCGCACGTTTTGGTAAAAGGCCAGGTCGCCCACATAGTTGTCAGAATTCGCCAGCATGATCGTGTCTTCCAGTCCTTCGCAGATTGGGGCGATCTCGCGCAGGCAGGGCAACAGGTCGGCCACGAGTTTGCGGTCCTTTGCCATCTCCTCCATGTCGAGGTAGCTTGGCACCAGATCGGCACGGCTCGCCATGTAGGCGGCGCACTTTTCATCAAAGGCCAGCGTGTTGTCGGAGATGCGCGGCAGGCTTTGGCGTTCGTCCGCCGTGAGGTTTATAACGATGCCGTTAAGGGCATTTTTGAGCGCTGTCACCGCGTCAACGATGGCGGTCTTTTGGGCGGCAGTGATGTCGAGGGATATACGATTGTCGGAGGCCATAGGGCGTTTGGAACTAGAGTTGGTAGCCGCCGCATCCCATGCAATCCCTGGCTGGAAAGTATCCCAGGTCAAATTTGAATCCCATGTAAGAGGCGTCGGCATAAGGCCGGACCTTCTCGGGAAAAACGGGTTTTTTGCAAGGAAATTGTTACGAAAACGAGATCCCAAAGCTAAAATTGGCGACAGCGGCGCGGATGTGCTTCAGGTTGCGGGATTTCCACGCTCCACCCGTCAGCAAAGACGCCGCTATCAATCATCACCACGAGGTTAAATTTCGTCTGCTGAAGGACGTGGCGGAGCATGGCTGCGGGGACCCTGGCACGGGGAACCTCGTCGTGGAGTGGGACAACCTGGAGGCGCTCAAGGTTCTGCTGCCCTAATACGCCGGGCAGGTGAAGTACCTCTCAATTGACTGGCCATACTACACTGGCAACGAGGGCTAGGTGTATATCGGCCCGCTAATCACGGAGTGGCTGGGCAAAGTCGTCGGCAAGGAAGGGGAGACCCTGGACCTCCACGACCGCTGGCTCTGCATGATGTATCCCCGTCTGGCGCTGCTGTAGGAGCGGTTGCGCATGGCTGCTTCGTGATGAATCAAGCGGCCATGATTCACCCTGGGCTACCGCTTTTCTCACTGCGGCCATTCACCACATTTCAGGTGGCAAAGTGGGGGAATGGAGGCGTTTGATTCTGATATGCTCCGAAAGTTAAACTAGTCGGACCTGTGCTCACCGAGAACGTTTAGCTGATGTTGGAGAAAGGCAAAGCGGCACCGTGATCTGAAGCCTTCTTCGTGAGGCGGAGCCAGGGTTGCCTTCTACAAGCCTCAGCCCCAGTGCTGGGCGATCTTGTGTTTCAGGAAATCCACGCTGCGGGCCAGTTGATCCATGCCATCGACTCCGTCTTCGATGCTGATCCAGCTATCGAACCCCTTGCTCTTGAGCTCGGTGAAGATGGCGTCGTAGTTATTGAGTCCTTTGCCGATTTCGCCATGGCGCAGGCGCTTGGCGTAACCTTGGGCACCGCCTTCTTCTTTGCGCAGGTCCTCAATCGTTCCTTCCGCCAGATACCGATCACTGGCGTGCATGGTGACGACGCGGTGTGACACGCGCTTCAGCAGTTCGATGGGATCTTCGCCTGCGAGGTAGGTGTTTGAGGGGTCATAGTTCACCCCGAAATTCGGGTGGATCACGGCATCGACGAGTTGGCAAAAGACGTCCATCTTCTGCGCGAATTCGGGGTAGTCCCAGAAGTCGTCTTTGTAATGGTTCTCCAAGATGAGTGTGATGCCACGCTCCTGGGCATAGGGAAGGCAGGCATGGATCGAGTCGGCGGCGAGTTTGACGCCTTCATCCAGGGTCAACTCAGGTCGGCGCTGACCACTCAACACTCGGCAGTAACTGCCGCCGAGCGTGTGGGTCATGTCGATCCAGCGTTTCTGTTTGGCGATTTCCTGGGCACGAAAGGCTGCGTCTGGATGTGTGAAATCAGGGGAGCAGCACATCATCGGGATCACCTTACCTGTGTCTTCCACTTCCTTGCGAAAGCGTGCCCAGTTGGATTCATCGGCCATTTCGAGAAAGCCTGCATACCATTCGAGACCTTGCACATCCAGCTTTGAAGCGAGTTGGATCCATTCAGAGACGGTCATGGTGCCTTCTTTGCAGAGAGCCTGCATGAAGGCCTTGGGAAACGCGGCGAGTTTGGGCATGAGATGAA
>JAIXVB010000090.1 GCA_027483245.1 Verrucomicrobiaceae bacterium
CCAGATTTTTTTCAAAAGGAAGTCACGCGGCTGACGAACACGGAGACGATCATCGTGTCCTCCACGCAGCGTCCTGTGCCGCTTGAGTTCAGTTATGTGGACACCTCGGTGGATGTCACGCTGCAGGAGCTGATCGCCGAGAATAAGGCACCGGTGTATCTCGTGCACTTCACGCAGAATGAAGCGGCTCAGGCGGCGCAGGATCTGATGAGCCTGAACTTCTGCTCGACCGCTGAAAAGGCCGCGATCAAAGAGACCATGCAAGGCGCTAAGTTCACCAGTCCTTATGGCAAGGAGGTGAAGAAGTATCTGCAACACGGCATCGGCATTCATCACGCTGGTCTGCTGCCCAAGTATCGCATCCTTGTGGAGCAGTTGGCGCAGCGTGGCTTATTAAAAGTGATCTGTGGCACCGATACCCTGGGCGTTGGCGTCAATGTGCCGATTCGCACGGTGGTGCTCACACGCTTGAGCAAGTATGGCGGGCAAAAGGTGGCCACGCTGTCCGCGCGTGATTTCCATCAGATCACCGGACGTGCTGGCCGACGTGGGTTTGATGACATCGGCTATGTCGTCGCCCAGGCACCGGAGCATGTGGTCGAGAATGCCAAGATGGAAGCCAAGGCCGCCGGGGATGTGAAGAAGATGCGTAAGATGGTGAAGAAGAAACCGCCGGAGGGTTTCGTGGGCTGGAGTGAAGACACCTTCAAGAAGTTACAAACCGCCATCCCTGAGTCGCTCGTCTCACGTTTCCAGGTCTCGCACGGCATGCTGCTGCAGGTGCTCAGTCGGCCGGATGATGGTTGTGCGGCGATGCAGCAGCTGATTCAGGATTCGCATGAAACTGCGAGTGCAAAGAAGCAGCATCGCAAACGCGCTTGGCAGCTCTTTCGGGCACTTGTGGAGCGAAAGATCGTCGAGATTGTGCCGGTGGCTCAGCGGGCCGGCGGATCCAAGTTGCGGCTCAATGTGGAGCTGCAAGATGACTTTTCGCTCAATCATGGCTTGTCACTGTATCTGATCGATGCGCTGGCTTTGTTGCAAGCCGAGTCACCGACGTATGCGGTGGATGTGATGACGTTGTGTGAGTCGATTTTGGAAAATCCGGACATCATCTTACGGCGACAGCTCGACAAGCTCAAGACGGAGGCCATGAACGCGATGAAGGCGGAGGGCATCCCTTTTGAGGAGCGCATCGCCAAGCTTGAAGAGCTGGAGTATCCGAAGCCGAACCGAGACTTCATTTACAACACCTTCAATGACTTCGCCGCGCTGCATCCCTGGGTCGGTCAGGAAAACATTCGGCCGAAAAGCATCGCTCGAGAGATGTTTGAGAACTTCCGCAGCTTTGCCGATTACATCCATGATTATGATCTGCACCGCGCAGAGGGCGTGCTGCTGCGCCACCTGAGCAGTGTGCACAAAGTGCTTTCTCAAACGGTGCCTGAAGGCGCGAAGAACGAGGCCGTACTGGAGATGGAAGCCTGGATTGCCGGGATCCTGCGCGGCACCGACTCCAGCCTATTGGATGAGTGGGAGCGCATGCGTGATCCGAATTGGAAACCCGATGAGGAGAGCGAAACCAAGGTCGAAGCCCCTGATATCACACGCAACAAACGTGAGTTCACGGCGCTCATTCGCACGGAGATCTTCCGGTTCCTGCGCCCGCTGGCACTGCAAAATCTCGACATCGCCCTCGCCGCTCTCGGCGCAGGGGCCACGGGCTGGACCGTGGACAAACTGCGTGCGCTGATGGACGACTATTTCATCGACCACGAGCGCGTTCGTTTGGACAACGAAGCCCGCAACGGTCGCCACACCTACACGGCACCGACCGAGGATTCACAGAGCTGGCGTGTGCAGCAAGTCCTGGTCGATCCTGAAGAGCTCAACGATTGGCAGCTCGAATTCACCGTGGATCTGCGTCAGGCAAGAGAGGAGGGGAAACCCTCGTTGGTGCTGGTGGGTTTTGGCCCCGTGGTTCAAGAGTCATCGTTGTAGAATCCAAGACCGCATGATCGATTCGGATCCCTCATCCCTTTCAGACCCTCCTTCTCCATGATTCCAGGCTGGCGCGCGCGCATACATTATTGGTCCCGACATGAAGCCTGGCTCAAGCGTGTGGCCATCCTGCTGAGCGTGGGCAGTTTTTTGGCAGCGCTGGGAATCATCGCGCTGACTCCTGAGGCGACGGGGCTCGCGGCAGATCCTTTGGAACAGGCGCGGCGTCAGGAGTGGCAGGCGCTGATGCGTGAGACAGGGAAACGACCGCGAGAGGTCACGCTTTGGTTGCGACGCACGTTGGCTCAGGTGGAGCATCTAGCGGATGTGCTTGGGCTCGAGCCGACATCTTGGGAGAGCTATCAAAAAGACGCGCGATTGGCCGCTTATGAGACGCGTGAGCTTCTGCAAAAACATGCGTTGGAGGAAAGCCAGATCACCCTCTGGAGAGACTTCATCGAAGCGCGATTGGATGGCAATGAAGCCGCGCAGCAGCGTTTGCAGGCACAAGCAGCCAAGGAGCCGGCGGTGCCGATGGCGGCAGAGCTGTGGGCTTCCTTGCTTGTCTCACAGAGAAAGGAAGCGGAAGCTCTCACCGCTCTGCTTCTCGAGGCGCAGCGTTTCCCAGATGCCCAGCAGGTGCGGGTGGATGCGGTGAACCTGGCCTTGCTGCTGGAGGATCGCGCCTTTCTCCAGCTGGCGGCGGCAGACCCTGCATGGCGAGGTGGCTGGACACCGCTGATGAAACATCGCGTCGGCATCTTGATTGGAGATCTGCGCTTGGATTGGCTGGGGCTGTTGGAGCATCGCTTGAGTCATCTTTGGTCAGGTGCGGTGGCCCTGACCTGCTTCACCGGTTCGCTCTGGTATGTCATTTTGGTGCTGCATGGCGGCGCGGGGCGGGCACGGTGGGTGTGGCCACTTTTGCCGCTGCTGGCGGGCGTGGGCAGCGTGTGGCCGGTCTTGACCTTTGGGGCGTGGCAGGAGACGGCGCTGGGTCTTGTCGAGGATGCGCCCTTCCCGGGGAATCTCTGGTATCAGATCGCGGGAGTGGGACTGCGCGAGGAACTGTGCAAGCTGGCCTTGGCAGCGTTGTTCATGCCTTGGCTCTTGAAGAAACGTCACCCTGGTCGCGCGCTGATGACCGGCGCTTTCATCGGGCTTGGCTTCGCGTTGGAGGAAAACATTCAGTATTACCAGGACTATGGCGGTGGGGTGGCCGTGGTGCGTTTCTTCAGCGCCAATTTCATGCACGCCGCCATGACGGGCCTCACCACTCAGGCATTGTATGAATTGCTGCGCTCTCGTTTCGGCACTGCCGAGCGGTTTCTGATCACATTGTTGGGAGTGATCACCCTGCATGGTTGCTACAACTTCGGAGCCAGCTTGGGAGACGGCGGCGCAGGAAGTTTTCTCTCCATGGTCCTGCTGGCAGCCCTGGCTTGGCGGTTTCTGGACACGGTGGGTGAGGAGTCCCCGCGTGGGCGGCAGTGGGTGTCTCCTGCCGCCGTGTTTTTGCTCGGCACCGCCCTGCTCATGGCCGTGATCTTTTTGACCGTTGCCATCCGAGAGGGGGACCGTTTGGCCTTGGTCAGTGCGGCGCAGGAATGCGTGGGCGTGCTGCCCTTGACCTTCATCTATTGGCGCCGCTTGGGAGCTTGATGAGTTGCTCGAAAGAAGCTTGGAACGTAAGCTCGACCATGAGATCGCCTGAATCCTCAGCTTTTCAAACCACGCGCTGGTCGATGATTCTGAGCGCGGCGGATGAGGCAAGCCCCCAGGCCCAAAAAGCCTTGGATCAGCTTTGTTGTCTCTATTGGCGCCCCTTGTTTGTTTATTGCTGTGGTCTCGGACATTCCAAGGCCAATGCAGAGGATCTGACGCAGGGCTATTTTGCCCAAATCATGGCGCGTGGTGCGTTGCGTTTTGCAGATCCTGAGCGCGGTAAGTTCCGGACCTTTTTGTTATCTTCCTTCAAGAACTACCTGACAGATGTGCATCGAAAAGGCGGAGCGGAAAAGCGTGGTGGCGGCGCTGTGCATGTGTCCTTTGAAATGGATGTCACAGACCCTTCGCTGCTGTGTGTGTCTGCAGAGGCTGGGCCGGAGCGTGCCTTTGATCAGCAGTGGGCGCAGGATGTGGTGAGACGTGCCACAGAGGGCCTACGTCGAGAGTATGCTGACATTGGAAAAGGCGAGTGGTTTGAGCTGGTGGCGGGCGATCAAGCAGGCCCCAACTATCAGGCCCTCGCTGAACGTTTCGGTAGCACGGAGGATGCGATCAAAAGTTTCGCGCTCCGTGTTCGCAAACGTTTCCGCGCGCTCTTGGAGCGAGAGATTGCTGACACGGTTTCGACCCCTGAAGAGATCCCCTCAGAAATGGCCTATCTCGCGGAACTCTTGAGGAATTAAATGCGGAGCTTTGGGAAAGCTTTGCCACCCGAGAGGATTTATGACGTTATGCATGGGTCGATGCGTGAAGCCTCTGTTCATTCGTGTCCCAGCTGCGGGACGCTGCTGCCTGAAAGTGTGAGCGCTTTGCTCTGCCCGGTCTGTGCGCTCGAAGAAAGCGGCGAAGAGGGGTTTGAGAACACGCAGGCGTTGGGCAATTACACCCTGCTGGGGGAGATTGCGCGTGGTGGCATGGGGGTTGTTTATTTGGCACGGCAGGAGAGTCTGCGTCGTCAGGTGGCGGTGAAAATCCTCCCAGGTGCGGCCTTTTCCTCGCAAGAGTTTCGTCAGCGATTTCAGCGTGAGGCGGAGACGGCGGCGAGCTTGAGCCATCCAGGCATTGTGGCCATTCATGAAGTCGGGGATCATCTCGGGCAGCCCTTCATCGCCATGGAATTGGTCGAAGGGCCTTCGTTGCTGGATCGCCTTCAAACGGGACGCATGATGCCTGAACTCGCTGCTCACATTGTGCGGCAGGTCGGATTGGCGGTGGCTCATGCGCATGAACGCGGGGTGATTCATCGGGATTTGAAGCCTTCCAATATTCTCTTGCGAGAAGAGACGGAACCGGTGCTCACCGATTTCGGCCTCGCACGGTTCACTCAATCCGGTCACACGCTGACCCGCGGCACGCAGAGTCTGGGGTCGCCGGGTTACTTGCCGCCCGAGCGCGTGGGTAGTTCTGAGGTCGCTCCCTCAGTCGCTGAGGATGTCTATGGTTTGGGCGCTGTTCTCTACCACTGCCTCACCGGTAGGCCACCGTTCACCGCAGACACGGTGGCTTCTCTGTTGGCGGCGACTCAGACGCTCGATCCCGTCTTGCCACAGTCGTTGAACCCATCGCTGCCACTGGACTTGCAGACCATCTGTCTGCGTTGTTTGGAAAAGAACCCCACAGCGCGTTATGCAACTGCGCTTGAGGTCTCTGCGGAGCTGGATCGTTATCTGCGCGGAGAACCTATTTTGGCACGCCCCGTGGGAGCGATCACACGGGTGGTGAGGCGGGCACAGCGTCAGCCCGTCTTGGCTGCTTTGAGTCTCGCGCTTCTGCTGGCCGTTCTCAGTGGCACCACCGTGTCGATCATTGGCTGGCGGCGGGCAGCGCAGGAGGCAGAGACGCGGCGCATTGAGCTTTACTCCAGTGATGTGGCGGCGGCGGGTGCTGCCCTGGCCGCAGGTCACCCTGCGCAGGCTCGTGCTCTTTTGGACGAGGCCGTTCCTGTTGCTGGAGAGGACGACCTGCGCGGCAGCGAGTGGCATCTGCTCCAGCAACTTCTGAAACCTCTGGAGCTCGATTCGGTTCAGGCGCATTCGCACATTCTGACTGCCCTGGCCTGGAGTGCCGATGGACGTCAGCTTTTGAGCGGAGCGCATGACGGGTCGTTGAAGCTATGGTCCGTTCAAAAGGATCGCAGGCTGGTGTTGAAAAGCCAAGTTTCAGAGTCGCGATTGCCGCGCCTTCATCAGGTGGAGTGGCTCAGCGAAGACACCTTCATCACCGCTGAGGAGAGCCTGTGGATTCGCTGTCGAAAGTTAGGTCAAGATGCGCCGCTTTGGCAGGTGTCGGGCAGGCAATTCGCTCTGGCCAGAGGGGCTTCGTTATTGGCCGTGAGTTCCGCAGGCCCGTTCTTTTACGAGCCGACAGGGGCGGTCACGCTTTGGCGATTGGGTGTGGCAGAACCTCAGAAAATGGCAACCTTGCCCGGCCAGATTCGACAGGTGGCCTTGTCTGCCAATGGGCGTTACCTTGCCATGTCCCAAGCCCAGAAAGGTGGTGTCGATGTGGAGAACGGGGTGCTGCTGAGGGATCTCCAGGAAAAGACCTCGCAGACGCTGCAAACAGCCGGCCCCGTGTGGACGCTGAAGTTCTCTCCCGATGCGCAGCAGTTGGCCATCACGCTTTTTCAGGGCGGCTTGCAGGTGCTGCGTTACGCCACCGCTGATGGGCGTCCCTTGCCTGCCTTGACGGGGCAT
The DNA here is from genome assembly GCA_027483245.1 of Verrucomicrobiaceae bacterium. Classification (GTDB taxonomy): domain Bacteria; phylum Verrucomicrobiota; class Verrucomicrobiia; order Verrucomicrobiales; family Verrucomicrobiaceae; genus Prosthecobacter. Next base: position 6,426 of record JAIXVB010000090.1, read on the forward strand.
GCCTTGCGACCTTGGTCAGTAGTCTTCACCTCGGATTCCTCGCAGATCATCACCACTTCGTCAGATCGATCGCTGCGTTCTTGGTCCGACGAAAAGGCAGTCGGGCAAGTCAGCTCCGCACATGAGAATGAAGTCTGGTGCGCGGCCTTGCATCCTGACGGGCGCCTGCTGGCCTCAGGAGACAAAGACGGCGCGCTGAAACTCTTCCCCTTTCCATTGCCGCAGCCACGATTGAAGACCTTCCCTCGGTTCCCACATTTCCGTTATGCACCACTGCTCTTCAGTGCAGATTCACAGGCCGTGCTCACGCAGAACCAGGGTCGCATCACGGCATCTTCATTGTCAGTGACGCAGTCAAAAAAAGCCCCGCCACCGCAGCCGATTTTAGGCCATGATTTTGAGGGCAAGGCCTGGCGTTGGGAGGAGTCAAAAGGCAGTTTCATCTCCTTGGCGGCATCGCCACGACATTGGAAAATCAGCGACTCGCAGGGCCTCGCGACAGCGCCCTTGCACGTGGGCCTGGTGAGCGGTGGCAGGCATGCCTTCGCGGTGCATGCGCCGGGAACTGCGTTGCGGCTGGATTTGCTGACGGGGCAGACAGACACGGTGTCGGCCCTTTTCGAGCAGCCTCTGGCCACGAAGGACCAGCTCAAAGCGGCGGCCTTGTCGCCGGATGGGCGTTACCTCGCCATCGCTAGCTGGCATGAGCTGGTGTTGTATGACTTTCAGGGCCACTCATCGCGGCGTTTTTCCAATGATCCTCACTGGGCGCGTGACATCGCCTTCTCCCCGGATTCACGGCTCATGGCCACTGCGGGGATCAATGGCCACATTCTCCTGCGCAGCCTGCCTGACGGTGCCATCATCGCCACGCTGAAGGGGCATCTCGAAGAGGCGTCTGGCGTGACCTTTTCTCCCGATGGCCGCACTCTGGTTTCCTGTGAGATCGGTCTGGGGCTGCGTTTTTGGCGATTGGATACCCTGCGTGAGGTGCTGCATCTGCCACTGCCGGACACGGCGGAATCGGTGCGCTTTTCCGCCGATGGTCGCTGGCTGGCCGTGGGCCTATGTCGTCCAGGATGGGGGCCGGAAAAGGGGGAGGTCCTGGTGCTTCCGTGTGGGCGCTAGGATGGCGCGCCACCTCGGAGTGATCTTTGCGTAGAGCTTGGCTGCACACCCTGCATCCCATGAAAAAACTCCTCGCTTTAGGCCTCTTCAGTCTCTCCCTTCACGCGGCTGATCCTGCTGCGGATCTGCCTGGCAGCCAAGATGATCCAGCGATCAAACGCTACGCCAAGACCTTCATCTATCGCTTCCAGGACAAGAGCTTCGAACGTTACATTTTGCCGACAGGGAAGACCCTGAAAAGCGGTCCTCACAGCGCCGAAAAATTCGCCAACTCATTGACGATCGAAGGCCGTGTGACACGGCGCATTTACATGAGCACGGAGGCGGATCGATCCTCCCTGGAGTTGTTTCGGAATTATCAGCAGGAGCTGAAGGCGGCCGGGTTTGAGACGCTCTTTGTGACCGATGCCAGCATCGATTCACGCATCGCCCCCAGCTACATCGACGATGATTTCACCCATGGCGTGATGGGGCCTTCGGCGAACACGCACTATCAATCGGCGGTGAAAAAGAGTCCGGATGGCTCTGTCGTCTATGCCTCGCTTTGGGCGGGAAGTGGTTCCCCGTATCGGCCATCGTATGCGCCGAACAAAGCGCCCTTTGTCCTGCTGGACCTCATCACGATCCAGGGCATGGACACGCGCATGACCGTGGTGAAGGCCGATGAAATGCAGCGCCGGATCGATGCCGAAGGCAGCATCGCCCTGTATGGCATCTTCTTTGACTTCAATGAAGACACCTTGAAGCCGGAGTCCGCGCCTATGCTGGAGCAGATCGCCACGTTGCTGAAAGCTCAGCCAAGCCTGAAGCTCTACGTCGTGGGGCACACCGACAACATCGGCAAGCTGGAGCCCAACTTGAATCTCTCCGACCGTCGCGCCAAGGCCGTGGTGAAGGCCCTCGTCAGCCGTCATGGCATCGCGGAAAGCCGACTCGCCGGGGCTGGGGTCGCCTTCTTGGCCCCCATCGCCACGAATGCGACCGAGGAAGGTCGGGCAAAGAATCGCCGTGTGGTTTTGGTTCCCCAGGAAAAGACCCTGTGAGGTTTTTTTTCAGAGCCGCGACACCTCCGTTTCAGGAGTCCGTAAAGCCCGTGTGGAAAATCCAACCCACCATGAAAGCCCCTCATCGCCTTCTTCAGATCCTCGCCCTGTTCGGTCTCGGCACCGTCCTTCAGGCGGCTCCCGTGAATGATCAGTTCGTCAATGCCATGCGCGTCTTCAACGGCGTCCCCACGCTTCAGGACACCACGGGGGCCAGCATCGAGCCGGGAGAGGTGGCGCATCACAAATGGGGCCGTGTGGCCTACCGCTCCGTGTGGTGCAAATACGTGGCTGACTTTACCGGTTACATCGACGTGGACACCGAGAACAGCACGGATGACACCATGCTGGCAGTCTATCGCGGCACCGCGATTCGGAACCTGACTCGCCTAGCGCAGAGTGACGATACCGAGAACGGTCTCTTTGCCCGCGTGCGTCTCAGTGTGACCAAGGGCCTGACCTATTACATCGCTGTGGACGCGTATGCAGAGGGACTCCAGCGCCTCATCGTGCGTCCCATCATTCGGTTCCAACCCGCGATCTACGAGGCACCACTGCGCATCAGTTTAAACAACCGACCTGTTGTCAATGATCAGGGCAAGTTCATCGCCACCTTCACTGACAAAGGTTCCGTCAGTGGGCGTGTGCTGTTGGGAAACAAGACTTATCCCTTCACCAGCGTCGTGAGCGTGGGAAAGACCTTCTCCGTGATCATCCCTCGCCCCAATGAGCTTCCCGTAGTGCTGGTCGCTGGGGTAACCACCGATGCCGATGGAGCCCTGACCTCTGAACTGTTGGTCTTCGGCAGTCTGGGCGACAAGAGCGTTCAGACGGTCGCTTACCTCGCTCCGAAGTTCACCGCCGCTGCCCCCAGCTCACGTGCCGGGCGCTACCATTACCTCATCGACAGCGTCAATGGCAGCGCGGGTTACGGGGTGGTCAGCGTCGTCATCAGCCCCACAGGCCTCTGCACCGGCACGGGCACCTTGGGCGAGGGAACCGCCTTCACCTTCACCGCTCCGATTCTCGACAACACGACCAACTCAGGCAGCTTCTGCCATCACACCGTGCTCTATGGTGGCAAAGGTCAGGTGACCGCGAATGTCGATCTGAATGCCTTTTTCAATCTCATCCTGAATCGTCCAGAAGCCGAGGTCAGCGGAAACTGCACTTGGTTCCGCCCCCCAGCGACCCTGGCCACCGCCACCTTTCTGCCCTATGGCATCGAACATCACACCCTCACCCTGCGTGGCAATCTCTACTGGCCTCCAGCAGCTGGCACACGCTTCACACGGGTCTTTGATGCCGCAGGCGGCAATGCCTCCTTCCGAGTTGAGATCCCCGGCATCCTTCAGCCCGTGAACCCGCTGACCCTCTCCACCACCAACCTCATCTCGGTGGCAGGAGCGACGCTGAAGGTCGATGTCAAAACCGGATGGGTCACCGGAACCGTCTCCGTGATCGGAATGGCACGCCCTTCCGTGGTGCGTGCCGTGCCAGTGAATGCCGGCGGATTCAGTGGCCTGTATGGCTTCACCCTTGGCCCCGTCAGTGGAGGCTCCGTCACGGTCACTCCCTGAGTTCAGCACGTCAGACATCGGCAGCAGAAAGGAGGCGATTTGCACAATGGCTGACTTTCCATCGCGCTCGGTGGAGAAAGTGCCAAGGTCGATCACCCGCTTATGAATTTTCGCATCCTTTCCCTGCTGGCCGTGATGGCTTCCCCTCTGCTGATGTCTGCGGCGGAGGGTGACCTTCCGGGCTCCAAAGATCCCCTGGGATTGAAGCGTTATGAAGGCACCCGCATTACCTTTTTTGAGGAGAAGGCCTTTGAAGCCTACACGCTGCCACTGGGCAAGATGACGCAGCCCATCGCCAGAGGCAGCCAGGGAGTCTATGAAAAAAAGCTGGAGCTGGAGGGCAAGGTCACCCGCGTCTCCTATGTCAGCACCGACCCCAATCGCACCGCGATGGAAGTCGCGCTAAACTACAAAGCTGAACTCGCCAGCAAGGGCTGGGAGATCCTGTGGGAAGGCAGCGAAAATGAACTGAGCCTCGGCAACGGCCGACTCTTCACCCATCGCTATGACAACCGCCCCCTGGGCACCTTTTCCCTTAGCTACCTCGGTAGCCAATACATCGCCGCCAAAAAGGGCTCCACCCACCTGTCCCTCTACATCGTCAGCTACGCCACGGGCAGCACACCCCCCGGTCTGAAGGCGACCAAAGGCGCGCCGATCATCGCGCTGGATGTCATCGAGTCCGAGGTCATGGAAGAAAAAATGGTCGTGGTGAAGGCGGAGGAAATGGCCTCCCAACTCATCGACCAAGGCGGCGTCAATCTCTACGGCTTCTACTTCGACACCGGATCCGCCACCCTCAAAGCGGAGTCTGGCCCGACCCTGGATGAAGTGGAAAAGCTGCTCAAAGCCGATGCCTCCCTGCGCCTGCTCGTCGTTGGTCACACCGATGTCGTCGGCGGCTTTGAGGACAACATCGACCTCTCCAAACGCCGCGCCGCTGCCGTCGTCGCCGCCCTCACCGATCGTGTGCCTGCCGCCGCCGCCCGCCTCACGCCCTGCGGCGTCGGTTTCCAGTGCCCCATTGCCAGTAACAGCAGTGCCGAAGGCCGCGCCAAGAACCGCCGCGTCGCCCTCGTCCGGGTCGAGAAGTAATCCTCCCCCATCGATTCACCGAAAGCCGGGCCGTGTCGCTTCGTTGACGCGCTCCGGCTTTCCCGCGTATTGAAAGAACCCCTGATGAAAAAGTCCCCACCGCCCCCGACTCCCGTGCCTGCCTCGACTGCGAAGGCCGGGCTCGTGCTTGGGGGCAGTCTTGTGGGGTTGATCGGCCTCATTGCCTGGGTTCTCTGGCCTGCCCCGCCCGACTACACCCCGGTGCCCTTGCCCCCGCCCAAGCCCGTGGAGGCCTTTGTCATGCCGGAGGAAAAGGCCACCTTCGCCCAATACGCAGGCTCCCAGTCCTGCCGCGAGTGCCACGCCAGCGAGTTCGAGAAATGGCAGGGCTCCCACCACGGCCTGGCCGAACGCCTGCCCGATGACAAACTCGACCTCGCCGGGTTCCAGCCACCGCAGACCTTTCAGCACGGCAGCCAGACCACCGAAGCGCGGAAAAAAGACGCCACGTATGAGCTCGTCTCCCTCGGCTTTGACCACCAGCGCACCGCCTTCCCCGTGCAGCGTGTCATTGGCCATGATCCCTTGAGGCAATTTCTCGTCGAAGGTCCGCGCGGGGCCCTTCACGCCATGGAGGCCTGCTTTGATCCGAAGCGTGGCGACTGGTTCAATGTCTATGGCAACGAAGATCGCAAACCGGGCGAGTGGGGTCACTGGACCGGGCGCGGCATGATTTGGAATCAAATGTGCGCCGCCTGCCACAACACCCGCGTGCGCAAAAACTACGATCCCGAGACCGACACCTACCAGACCCGCATGGCCGAGATGACCGTCAGCTGCGAGTCCTGCCACGGCCCCATGAAAGCCCACGACGACTGGCAGCGGCAGTTCAAAGGCCAGGGTCAAAAAGACCCCACCCTCGTCGAGTGGAGCCGCGATCAGCACATTGATAACTGCGCGGGCTGCCATGCCCGGCGCGGTGAGATCACCGGCGATTTCGTCCCGGGCGAGTCCTTCTGGGATCACTACCTCCTCACCATCACCGACACCTCCGACATCTATTACCCCGACGGCCAGATCCGTGATGAGAACTACGAGTTCAGCAGCTTCCTCAGCAGCCGCATGCACCACGCTGGCGTCCGCTGCATGGACTGTCACGACATGCACAGCATGAAGACGATCCTCCCCGGTAACCAACTGTGTGTTCGCTGCCACACCCCCGGCGGTTATCCCAATGCCCCCGTCATCCTGCCTGAGGCGCACAGCTTTCACGCCGCCGAGAGCACCGGCAATCAGTGCATCAACTGCCACATGCCGCAGACCACCTACATGCAGCGCCACCCGCGTCATGATCACGGCTTCACCATCCCGGATCCGCAGCTGACGAAGGACCACGGCGTGCCCAATGCCTGCAACAAATGCCACAGCGACCAAACCGTGGACTGGGCCCTGGCCGCCACCCAGAAATGGTATGGCGACAAAATGAATCGCCGCACTCGCAGTCGCGCCTACAGCATCGCCAAAGCCCGCCAAGGCCAGACCGCCGGGCGAGATGAACTTCTCAGCCTGCTCGAGAGCGACGACACCCCGCCCTGGAAAGCCAGCGCCACCCTCCTGCTCGACCGCTGGATCGGTGAGCCCGCCGTGCAGACCGCTGTCAGCCGTCAGCTCCAGCATCCCCACCCCCTCGTCCGTCAGGCCGCCGCCCGCGTGCTCGAGCCCGCCCTGCAAGACAGCAGCCTGCGCCGCAGCACCGAAAAGCTCCTCGAAGACCCCAGCCGCAGCGTCCGCGTCACCGCCGCTTGGAGCCTGCGAGACACCCTGAAGCTCGACAGCCCTGCGGGCAAAGACCTGCAACACATGCTCCGCCACAACGCCGACCAGCCCAGCGGCCAGATGCAGCTCGGCCAGTTCTATTACGCCCAGCGAGACGTGCCCCGCGCCATCCAGCACATGCAGACCGCCATCCGCTGGGACCCAAACTCACCGCCCTTCCATCACGACCTCGCCCTCCTCCACAGCGCCGCTGGAGACACCCCCAAGGTCATCGAAAAACTCCGCGACGCCCTCCGCCTCGCCCCTCAAGAAGCCCAGTATCACTACGAACTCGGCCTCGCCCTCAGTGAGACCGGTGACCTGCCCGGCGTCCTCACTGCCTTGAGAGAAGCCGTCCGCCTCGATCCCCAGTTCGCCCGTGCTTGGTATAATCTCGGCCTCGCCCTCAACGGCAGCGGTCGCACCGCCGAGGCCATCGACGCCCTGCGCAAAGGCGAGACCGCCGACCCCACCGACCCCGGCATCCCCTACGCCCGCGCCACCATCCTCGCCCAGCTCGGTCAGAAAGACGCCGC
>JAIXVB010000233.1 GCA_027483245.1 Verrucomicrobiaceae bacterium
GGGGCGATCCTGCTCCTGCCAGACTTGCTGGGCGAGCCTGGCCAGCAGTCGGCCATACAGCGGCCCCACGCTCACGGCGGTGTAAAAGTCGCCACTGCGACCGATGCGGCGCGGTCCCGGGCCATAGTAGCCGAGTTCAGGATCGTAGAGCGCGCGCTGCATCACCTGGGCAAAGGTGAGCAGACCGGTCGGACTGGCGGCAATTTCATCGTGCAAGATGCGGGGGAGGGAGGGCATGGGAAACAACTGGCGAGGATGCGCCGGAGACTCTAAACTAAAAGCCCTTTCACCTCAGGCACCTCTCATGTTCGGCAAAGAATCTGAAAATAGACCCCAGACGAACTGGCGCGGCGAGTCCGGCCTGAAACTTCCTTTTTACCGCCGTGTGTGGTTCAGCGCCCTCATGGCCCTGATCATCCTCATGGCGGTTGCCGCCCTCGGGGTCTATTCGGTGATCGTGGCTCCCCTGCGGGAGAAGGCAGAGACCTACAATCTTGATGAAATCCGCAAGCTGGAGGCTGCCAGCATCATCTATGACCGCAACGGCGATGAACTCTCACGCATTTACGTGCTGAATCGCACGCCGGTGCCGATCAAGGACATCCCCCAACACTTCATCGACGCGCTCACTGCCCAGGAAGACAGCCGCTTTTTCAGCCATGATGGCGTGGACTACATCGGTCTGGTGCGTGCCGTTTATCTGAACTTCAAGGCAGGTGAAGTCACCCAGGGGGCCAGCACCATCACCCAACAGCTCGCGCGGCAGACCTTTGGTCTCATGGAAAAGAGCTACAAGCGCAAGATCATGGAAGCCTTTGTGGCCCAGCGCATTGAGCGGCAGTTTTCGAAGACGGAGATCCTGGAGCTTTACCTGAATCGCATCTTCTTCGGGGCCAACTACTACGGCATTCAGGCAGCCGCCCGGGGTTACTTTGGCAAAGATGCCAAGGACCTGACCGTGGATGAAGCCGCGACCATCGCAGGCCTGATCAAGAGCCCCAACAACATCCAACCGATCAAACATCCTGAACGCGCCATCAAAGAGCGCAACTACGTGCTGGAGCGCATGGTCATCGAGGGCAGCCTCGACCGTGCGGATGCGGAGAGATTGAAGCTGAAGCCGATGATCACCACGCCGCAGACGAGCGATCCCAGGCTAAGCTACGTCTTCGATGAAGTTCGCCAAGAAGTCGTCTCCCTGGTCGGTGAAGAGCGCGCCTCGATTGGTGGTTTTCAAATCTACACCAGCATCGACAAGGACCTGCAAAAGGCGGCCGAAGTTGCCATGAAAAAGCGCCTGGCTGAAGTCGAAGCACGTGAAGGTTACAGCCACCAGACCTACACTCAGTTCCGCACCGTTTACTCCGACTGGCGTGCCAAGATGAGCAAAGGCCAACTGCCTGCCGATGCCACCCGCCCACTGCCCGAGTATCTCCAGGGCGCTGCCATTGTCATGGATAACACGGATGGCTCCATCCTGGCCATGGTCGGCGGACGTGACTTCATCGACAGTCAATACAACCGCGCCACCGATGGTCTTCGCCCGGTCGGCACGGCCTTCACCCCCTTTGTCTATGCCGCCGCTTTTTCAAAGCCGGGTTACTTTCCCATGACGCCGCTGGCGGATGAGCCGCTGGACAATCGCCGTGTCATGATCGGTGGTCTCACCGGCATCCTCGGGGAATGGGGCATGGAGGTGGACGATCCCAAATGGTCGCGCAATCCCATCAGCGCTCGGGAGGCCCTGGTGGCCTCACATAATTCCGCGACGATTCGTATCGGTGAGCGCGTGGCCCTGGAAGGCGGTCGCCTGCGTCAGGATTTCAAGGACTTCGCCAAACGGGCCGGCATCACCACGGAGCTGCGCGATTATCCCTCCGCCTTTCTGGGCGCCAGTGAGTCTAAGCTCGATGAAATGTGCCTCGCCTACTCCTGCTTTCCCACCTTGGGCAAGCGCCCTGCGCGCCAGCATCTGATCCAGCGCATCACGGACTTCAACGGCAAGAACGTCTTCCAGCTCGATGAAAAGACTCTGCAGCCTGTGCGTGCCATGGATGAGATCGCGGCTTATCAGACGCACACCTGCCTCGTCGAGGCCCTGCATCGCGGCACTGGCTCGCCCTCCATTGAGTATGGTCTGGGGGACTTCCCGGTGGGTGGAAAAACCGGCACCCACTACGAGTCCAAGGACCTCTGGTTCCTCGGTTACACCTCGGCTGTCACCTGCGGCGTTTGGGTCGGCTTTGACAAACAAAAGACCATCTATCCCGGAGCCTTCTCGAACAAGATCGTCCTGCCCATCTGGACCGACATCATCAATGCCTCCACGAAAGGCCGGACCCCTCAGGAGATCAATCCACCGGAGACCGCAGAGCGAGTCGAGGTCTGCCGCGTCAGCGGTCTGCGCGCCACAGATTTCTGCTATGACAAAGTGAAGGGCACCGATGGCGTCGAGCGTTCCGTCCGCAGCACCTATTCGGAGTATCTCCGCCCCGGCACCAGCTTCAACACAAGCTGCCCCGTTCACACCGGTGAAGGCCTGCCAGCGGATCTGGCCGCCTTTCATCAGGCCATCACCCACACGGCCGGTTCCAGTCTCCAAGCCGACGCAGGCAAATATGCCAACATCGAGGCCATCCACCTTCAGGACCCCATCATCATCGGCCCGGATCCTTACAATTCAGAGCAGCCCGTTTTGCGTGCGCGGCCCGTGAATGACGACGGCACTCCCATCTTGCGCGCCCTACCCGTGGGCATGGATGAAGGCAGCACTGGCGAACAGCCCGTGATCAAACTCAAGCCACCACCGCCGATGAAGATCGAGTTGTGAGGATGGGGGCAGAGGGGCAAGACGTCACGAGCGTTGACGCCGTCACTCATTGGCGGCTCGGGCGACCTGTTCGATCAGATGATCTGTCACAAACAGCCCGGCACTCTTGAGTTTAGAGAAAACAGGGCGGCAGGCTGAGATGAAACCACGCTTTTTAGCCAACGCCACTAGGCTCAAAGTGCCGCGATATCGCAAATGATAAACTGAGGCACAAGCCCGCGCGGCTGCATCATCAAGGATGGCTTCATGCTCAGGGTGCTGGATAGCCCAGGCCAAAACTGCCGTTTCACCTGCGCCAAGGTCCCAGGCTCTGAGATCATCCGTTACGGGCATGTCGGCTTGGATGAGACAGCGTCCTGCCTCACTCGCGAGCCAATTCCGTGCTGGATCATCTTGTGCGCCTGCGGCGATTTCCGTAGCCACTGCCGCCGGAACAATGACGCGCCCCAGCTTCGGTAACCAGTCAAGTTGACCTGATTTCCCCAGCAAAATGAGGGGAGAGGCGTTGATGACCCACCGCTCAGTCACGGTTCAGTTCGTCAGTGAGTTCATCCGTCGTTGATTGCACGGCAGACACACGAAAACGGCCAGCTGCCAGCAGAAAAGCCTCGCGTGAGACACCCGCCACCTCGGCGGCCTTTGACTGTGACAGCATCTCTGCCTCATACCATTTCAGCGCTGCCGCCAGTCGCATCTCCTGCACAAACTGCGCAGGCGCCAACCTCAGTGCGCTGAAAGCCGATTCAGGAAGATTCATTTCCAAAAGCATGCTCGGATACTAGTCTCATCTGGACAGCCCGCAAACAGGAAGACAGCCTCTGCACTCCATTCAAAAGTGTAGAGCTAGTCACCTTCAACCTGCCTTTGGATAGGCCCCTCATTCACCACCCTTGATTCCGTGCCGCCACCTGTCTTGCGTTCGAATTCGTGCCAGAGGCGTTCGATGGCTTCTTCGGGGTCTTCGAGCATCATGCCTTCTTTGATCTTGCTGGCGTAGATGCCGAAGGAGAAGGGGCTGACCACGGGCACGGGCACGAGATGCCACTCCAGATGGGGGACTCGCTCCAGAAAGGCGATGGCGCGAGGAAGGTCGAGAAAGGTGTGAGTGGCCTCCCGGTAGCTCTGCACCAGCATGGGGTGGTCAGGTTCATGCTCGGTGAGCACGCGGAAGAGGATCTCGGCATTCCAGCGCAGTTGCTTGAGTTTTCGCTCTTCGCCTGGGCGATTTCGCGGCACCATGAGGCCGGTCTGCGAGACGCCACGGAAGTTCCACTTCACCAGTTGGCTGTCCTCCAGGGCGGCGCGCATGTCGGCCTCGGCCTGAAGGGCGATGCGTTCTCTTTCTGGCGCTGCCTCAGACGTGCTGGGCAGGGTGCTGCTGAAGAGCACACGCCACTCCTCCAAACCCAGGTCTTGAAAGGACTTCAGCGTCAGCAGAAAGCCGTAATCGTCCACAGTGACCATGGCATTGCCCCCGACGGCTTCTTTGACCCGATGCGCGATGATGCGGCTCAGGGCGTCATTGGCGCTGCGGCCGATGAGGCTGTGGAAAAAGAAATGCACGAGATCCGAGTCACTGCCGGGGCGATCATCGACAAAGCGCTCGATGAGAAAGCTGTCCTCCGTGGGAATGCGCGACACGCGCTGTTGATTGCGGCAGTGCTGGAGGATGGCCTGAGCATTGGTTTGTGAAATGACATAGCGCTCCACCAGCCAGTCCACGATGCCGCTCGCTGTCTCCGATGAGGTGGGTGAAGAGAGGCGGCGACTGAGCTCCGTGCGCAGCAGGGCCACTTCATGGGCCAGGCCTGAGGCCAGGGGCATTTTATTCGCATTCCAGGCGGGCACGGTGGGCAGGCGACCGATGGCATCCTCCACCTTCACCTCCGTGACACTGCTCTCGATCAGGCGCACGGTGCGTCCTGCCAGGACAAAGATGTCCCCCAGCTTCAGTCGCTTCAGAAAGCTTTCCTCGATCTGTCCCAAGCGGCGCTTGCCGAGGATCACACTCACCAGCCCCTCCGTGTGGATCACGCCGACATTGGCCAAGTATTCCCGCTCGACCTTCTTGTTAGGCACGGCGAGTTGGTCATCGATCCAGGTGATCTTCCCGAAGGTCTGGCGATACTGCTTTTCCAGCGATTGCCCGCCTCCCTCCAGGTAGTTGAGCACGCGATCAAACTCCGCCTCGGTGATGTCGCGGAAGGCATAGGCCGCACGTGTCACGGACAAAGCTACAGCTCGGGTGAAGCCGCCCTCCATGGCCATGCCCACCAGGTGCTGCGCCAGCACATCCAGCGGCTTTTCTAAAACACGCACGGCATCCAGTTGCACAGCACGGGTCATCTCGGCGCAGACGATGCACTCCATGAGATCGTTGACGTTGGTAGCCACGAGGATGCCATGGCTTTGGCTATCGATGCTGTGACCACTGCGGCCGATCCGTTGCAGCGCACGGCTGATGCCCTTGGGCGTGGAGATCATCACCACACAGTCCACACTGCCGATGTCGATGCCCATTTCCAGACTGGTGCTGCAGACCACGGCGCGCAGAGAGCCCTGCTTCAGCCGATCCTCCACCTCCAGGCGGACATCGCGGTCCAGGGAGGCATGGTGAGCCTCGATCTTGTTCGCCAGTTTCGGCAGGGCGTTCTTCAGGCGCAGCGACACGCTCTCCGTGCTGCTGCGGGTATTGCAAAAGACGATCACACTGCGGTGGCGCTCCACGATCTGGGCGATGTCCTGCATCACCCGTTGGGCGGTGTAACCAGCGGGAGGGTAAGGATCACGCCGCAGCGGAGAGAGGACCTCCACTCGCCGACGGCGCTCCATGCGTGCTTCGACGATCTGGCAGGGGCGGCCCGTGCCCACCAGCATCTGCCCCAGCAGTTCCAGGGGGGCAGCGGTGGCGGATAGGCCGATGCGGATGAGTTTGAAGCTCTTTGTCCCCGAGAGCTCAGAGCTCACTCGGCGTTCCAGGCGCTCCAAGCTGAGCATGAGATGGGCACCGCGTTTGTTTTCTGCCAGGGCATGCAGTTCATCGATGATGACAAAGCGCACCTCGCTCAGGGCCTCAGCCCAACCTGCCTGGGGCAAAAGAATGGCCAAGCTCTCAGGAGTGGTTAACAAAAGGTGGGGCGGTTTGCGTTTGAGCTTCGCCCGCTCCGCTGCCGTGGTGTCGCCTGTGCGCTGGCCCACACGGATCACTTCCTCCAGGCCGAGTCCCTTGAGTGCCGGCGTCAGGTTCTTTTGAATGTCATAGGTGAGGGCACGCAGCGGGGAGACATAGACGCACTGAACCCGATTCCCCAGCGTGCCAGCTTCGTGCGCCCGCACCAGATGATCCAGCACACCCAGAAAGCCCGCCAGGGTCTTGCCACTGCCGGTGGGGGAGGACAGGAGCACCGATCGCCCGGCGATGATGTGCGGCAGGGTCAACTCCTGGGCTTGGGTGAGTTTCCCAAAGGCCTTTCGAACCCACTTTTGCAGGCGCGGGTGCAAGTCAGCCAGACGCGACTCCTCAGGCATTGAGGGCACGTTGGGGGAAGTCTTGCGGCTGGGCATGTCAGGGAGCTACGCTGACCAGTGATTGAAGTCGCGACAAAACGCCATCTCCCTTCTGCTTTGTTCAGCGCTGATCGGGCTTCACGTGCCCCTGGATTTGCCGTGGATTTTTTGGCGAGGTGTTGGTTAAACTAGCGAGGTGACTGTCTTCCGTCGTCTCCTCCGCATGATCTTGCTGCTGCTACTCCTGCCCGTGCTGTTGTTGCTGGGCTGTCAGTCGAAGATCATTTATTTCCCGCGCGCTTACGATGCGGGGGCTCAGCGGACTTGGGCGCAGCAAAAGGCGGAGCGACTGGAGTATGCGACGGGGCAGGGCAGGCAGGTGGCGTTTTTCGTGCCGCCACGTGAGAGCACGGCGACGGGGACGATCTGGCTGTGTTTCTCAGGCAATGGATCGGTGGCGCAGGATTGGCTGTCTTTGCTGCCCGGCTGGGACGCCTCGTTTGGGTATCTGCTGGTGGATTATCCGGGCTATGGCGATTGCGCCGGTCATCCGAACCCAAGTTCGATCCGTGAGTCTTCCCAGGCCGCCGTGGTGGCTCTAGCGGCGCATTTGAAGACGACGCCTGAGGCCTTGCGACCTCGATTGGCCGTGCTCGGGCACTCCATTGGCTGTGCGGCAGGGCTGATGGCGGCGGCGGATCAGGGGGTGAAGCGGGTGGTGCTGATCGCGCCCTTCACCTCCATGACCGACATGGGACGGCGTGTGCTGGGCTGGCCACTGTGTTACTTAAACCTGCATCGCTTTGACAATCGGCGGCACCTCGCGGCGGTGGTGAAGCAGGGGGCGCGCGTGACGATCTTTCATGGCACGGCGGATGAGGTGATCCCCATTTCCATGAGCCGTGAACTGGCGGCGGCGCATCCTGAGTCGGTGACGCTGCATGAGGAGGCGGGGCAGGATCACAACTTCATTGTCGGCAACTGCGCGGCCAAGATCGGGGCTGCGATGCGGGCACCCTGAGCCTGAGAATGCGTGAATGCCTTTCGCTA
>JAIXVB010000365.1 GCA_027483245.1 Verrucomicrobiaceae bacterium
CAACAGATCACCACCCAAGCCCGGGTTTTCTTTCCACAGGCCTTGATCAGCGCCACGATGAAGAAAACGGTCAGTGCAAAACCGATCAGTGCGCTCACACCCGTAATCGTCAATGCTTCAGAAGTTTTTTGCGATAATTCAGCCAAGATCATGCCCGCTTTTACTAGCCGCCTCGGAAAGTAGCAACCGACAATTTTGCACCCCAAACACCTCCGTTTCACGCCCTCACACCCCTCGGAGTTTCCTGGAACATCCCCCCCAAGAGAGCTTGAAAGAGCCCTCCGCCCCTTGAGTTTAAAAAGTTCATCTCGAATCATGAAGACCCTTGTCTCACTCCTCAGCCTCATCGCACTCTTCGCCACGGGGCCCACCACCCAGGCTCAGGTCACGGCCCCCGCAGGCAAAAAGTCAGGCCTGGAAAGCCGACTCGAACAGGCCCTCAAACTCTACCCCGATGCCGACACCGACAAAGATGGCACCCTGTCGATCAATGAAGCCCTGGCCTACCTCGAAACCCACCCGGATCTCCGTGACAAACTGCGCGCTAAAAGCGGCGGCGGCGGTAGCAGTTCTCAACCCGCCTCCTTTGCCCCAGGAGCCAAGGGCACTCGCGTGTTTGTCTGTGCCCACAGCTACATGATCTTCACCGCAGGCATGCTGCCCGCTGTGGCCAAGTCCGCAGGCCTTTCTCATCTCGAAGCCGGACGTCAAATGATCGGCGGTTCCCAGGTCATTCAACACTGGAATCTGCCCGATGAAAAAAACGAAGCCAAAAAGGCCCTGCGCGCGGGCATCGTGGATGTGCTCACCGTCTCCCCGAATCTGCTGATGCCCGATCCCGGCATCGAAAACTTCACCAAGCTGGGCCTCGAAACCAACCCCAACCTGCGCGTCCTCGTGCAGTCTTCTTGGGTGCCCTGGGATGGCCAAAAGAGCGGCTTTAAAAACGAGCAACGCAATGCTGTCACGGTCGAGCAATTGCAGCAAATGCGTGACCTCCATCACAACGGCTGGCTCAAGCAACTCGAAGCTCAAGTCAACACCCTCAACGCCTCCCTCAGCAAACCCACACTCCACATCGTGCCCGTCAGCGCCGCCGTCTATGCCCTGCGCGAACTCGTCGCCTCTGGCAAAGCCCCGGGCCTCACCCAACAAAGCCAACTCTTCAGAGATGACCACGGTCATCCGAGCCCACCACTCGCGCTCTTGGTCACCTACTGCCACTTCGCCGCCATCCATCAGCGCAGCCCCGTGGGCCTTCCCGTGCCGGCCTCCATCCAAGACCTGCCCCAGGCCGAAGAACTGAATCGAGTGATGCAACAAATCGCTTGGGATGCCGTAACGAGTTATCCTCTCAGCGGGGTGAAAGTCAGCGACCTTTGACCCTTGGTTGCGAGCCCTCAGCGTTCGTTTTTCTTCCCTCAACACCGCCGCCCCATGAAAACTCAACCTCCACTTTCCATCGCCGAACAGATGCAGGTTTTACTCGCTTCCCAGGATGTCGCCACCTGGTCGCTGGCTCATCTAGGCCTGCCTGCGGAATGGCGTGACACCAATGAACCCGGCAACACCCAACGCTGCCAACAGGCCGTGGATCAAGTCTTCACACTGACCCGAGCTGACATCGAGGCCTACTTCGCCACCCAACAGATCCTGCCCGAGTCCCTGCCTCAGTTCTCGACCCAAACAGGCGCACGTGACGGCACCTATTTCATCGCCAAAGGCAAGCACTGGGAGCTCTATCATCAAGAGCGCGGCTTCCCCTATGTCAGTGCGAGCTTTGACGATTTGGCCGAGGCTCGAAAGCTCCTCATCAACACCTTTTTACCCAGCTGGCTGTCCCATCTCTACGTCCCCTGCCGGACCCTCAACGGCAAGAAAATCAAAGACCTCTGACAAGGAGTGAATCATCTCCCGAGGACACCAATTTCTGGGCGGTTGACGTCGCGAGATGCCATTGGATTGATCGGCCATCGAAGTCTCGGCGGGTCATAGAAGGACCATCGACAGAGGACGCCGATTTCACGGAGGGAAGACCACTGTTGCGTCGGTTGACGCTTTTGCTGGATGGGCAAATGAAGTCTTCTCTCGACTGCACGAGACACTGAAGCTGCTGCGTCTTTCCACTGCCTTCACGGACCCGCGGCCTGCATCCCTGAACAAAAAATCGGCACCTCCCATGAAGTGCCGAAGTGACTTGCCTGGCTGACTCAAAGGTCACGACAGACGGGGTGCGGATCAATCGTCAATGACGACACGGTTGATCACACGATTGTCGCCATCGAGCACATACTGAACGCTCACGGGGATCCCCACACGAATGCGGGTCTTCATCGCTTCTTCGGTGATCACTTGGCCACTCTTCGTGACATAGGCCACGGTCTTGCCGTAACGATAGATCACAGGACCGGTGGTCTCCTTCACGATGAAGGTGGTTCCGGGCACATATTCCGTGATGGTCCCGGTGCTGGTGGTGGTTTTGATGGTCGTTTCAGTCGAGCCATCTTCCTTCACGACCGTAGTTTTTTTGATCGTGTCACCCGCTTGGATCGCGGAAGTGGCGAGGATAGCAAAGGCAAGGCTGTAGAGTTTGATTTTCATGGTTTGGTTTGTTTGGAAGCCGTTGACGTTGCGGACTCGAATAGCCAGCGCCGTCATCGACAACACCCGATCCTAGAGCACCCCGCGAAGAACCGACATGGGGTCAAACCCGCCTTCCCAGCTCTGCCGACAAAGCTGCCTTTTCCGCAGATTCAGAGGGCCATCGGGATCTTCTCCTGCCTCGGTCGATCATCCGCAAATGACACAGATTTCTCTGAGGGGAGCCGACTTACGACTGGGAGTGTGAGCGTTAAAACCGACACTGCCCGCCAAGAACTTTTTTCCCGTGGTGTCAAAACCGACACTGCTCGCCAAGAACTTTTTTCTCGTGGTGTCAAAACCGACACTGCCCGCCAGGAACTTTTTTCCCCAGGTGTCAAAACTGACAATGCCCGCCAGGAACTTTTTTCCCCAGGTGTTAAAACTGACACTGCTCGCCAAGAACTTTTTTCTCGTGGTGTCAAAACCGACACTGCCCGCCAGGAACTTTTTTCTCCAGGTGTCAAAACCGACAATGCCCGCCAGGAACTTTTTTCCCGGGGTGTCAAAACTTGGAATGGTCGCCAGGAACTCTTTTCCCCAAGTGTCGAAACTTGGAAGGCTTGCCAAGAGTTCTTTTCCCGGGGTGTCAAAACCGACAACGGCCACCAGGACTTCATCTCCTTCGGCAGTGAAAATAACCGTCCCATCTCAGATGCAGCGAAGGACCGTAGGCTGGATGTGTTTGGCGACATAGACCACCGCAACGCCCCAGATAACCTTCGCCAAACTATCCGGCTTCTTCGACTCCCCAGACACCCTCAAGCCCCCATCGCAGCCGCAGGCTGTGCCTCTCCCGTGTGCGATGAACCTGCGCGCTTACTCAGCCTGTCCTGCGCTCCATCATTCTTGCGTCTTGAAATGTGTGGGCCTCCAGCGGTTTCGAACGTCCCTCGGCCCACGAAAGCTCCAGAGGCCTGGAGCACTCCAGAACGCTGCCGCGTGCTGCACGATCGGCGATGATGATCCAACAAAATCAGAGGCTCCCCAGCGCTCGAGGCAGTGCTTCTTCGTTCGTTGTTCACGCTTCAGCGTGCTCATTGAACCCACCCTGCGATCACGCTCCCAGACATGCTCAAGCATGAACGACCTACCCAAACCACCGCCGCACGTTGTTCACGCTTCAGCCTGCGCTTTGAACTCACCCTGCAATCACGCTCCCAGGCAGGCTCAAGCATGAACAACGCACTCAAACCGCTGCAAACAGGACTGAAGAAACTCAAAAATCCTGTGAATCCAGCCCATCCTGTCAATCCTGTGCTCAAGCCACCCAATGCGTCTTTTGGACTTTATGCAGGGGCGTCCGCATCGGCTTTCTATCCCGTGCTTCAGCTTCCTACCCCCATCGTGACGGCAACCTGCCGTCACTTCCTCTGGGACACGAGGCCCTCAATGCTAACAAACCAAGAGCACGGAAAAGGCCTCGGCATCAGAGCCTCAGCACCTTTTCCCTTTTCTCTTCTCCCTTTCCCCTCTCCTACAGCCGCTTCACACGGAAGTTGCGAAAGGCCACGGGATCCCGATGACCGGCAAACCCAATGTGACCGGTCTTCCGCTCGATGCCCTTGGGCTTGGTCTTGACGTGGCTGAGATCGACCTTGTCCAGATCAGCATCGAGGATGCGAGTGCCGTTGAGGATGACTTTGATGCGATTGCCACGCACTTCGATCTCTTGCGTGTTCCACTCTCCCACCGGGCGGAGGTAACCGTGTTTGGCGCCGACAAGGTGATAGACGGACCCATGATACTGATAGGGCTCGAGGGGCTTCTTGGCTTTGGCGTTGTAGCCATCGCTGTCGATGACCTGAATCTCCAGGCCATCGGAGGCGGAGTGTCCACCCAGAGGCGTGCGCAGGGCGATGCCGTTGTTGCCAGCGAGGGGAAGCTTGAACTCGAAGCGCAGGTTCATGTCGCCGTATTCTTCCTTGCTGAGCAGGTCACCGCCTTTGTCCGGTTTGCAGACGATGCTGCCATCGACCACTTCGTAATTCTCCACCGCGCCCTGCCAGTTGCTGAGGTCTTTGCCATTGTCGAGCCGTGTGTAGCCTTCTTCACCGGCAGCCAGCGTTTGATTGGCTTCTTCAGCGCTGATCTCGCGAATGAAGACATTGCGCCAGCGGATCTCACTGCCGTGGGTTTGCAGTTGGATGGGGCCTTTGGCGAAAGCAGGAGCGGGGAAATCATTCGGATCCGTGACGTCCCCTTCTTTCTTCGCCTTGAGGGCTTTTTGGAAAGCCGCGCGAGTGAAGTAGTTTTCCAGCACGGCATTATCGACGACTTTTTCGCCATTGAAGAGAACCGTGACACGCTCACCGATCATGGTGATTTTGAAGCTGTTCCATTCACCGAAAGGTTTATCCACATTCTTCGCCGGATCTTTGCCGGGGGCGCCCGGGCTGTTGTTCCAGAGACCGCCAGAGCCTTTGTCCTGGCCGAGCCCCCGGGGATCGCCCTTGGTGCTGTCCCAGATCTGCACCTGGGGAAGACCGCGCAGGTAAACACCGCTGTCGCCTTCGGGCAGCGCCTTGTATTCGACCCAGAGTTCGAAGTCACCGTAGTCCTTGTCGGTGGTCAGGTAGAGACCTTTGCCATCATTGACCAGTTCCCCGTTCTCGACCTTCCAATGAGCGTTGATGTGCTCGGGACCTTTTTTGCTCTCGGTGGGAAAGCCCTCGACGGACTCCTTTTTATACTTGGCCTGCTCTTCAGCCGGCAGCTTGGAAAGTTCGGTCGGATCTTTGGTGCCCCAGCCATACCAGCCTGTCAGGTCGGTGCCATTGAAGAGAGCGGTGAAGCCAGAGGGCGGGGTGTTGTTTTCAGCAAACAATCCGGTGGCGAGACCAACGGCGAGCAGAGGACTGAGGAGCGATGCTTTCATGGTGGGAGAATGAGTCGAGATCGGCGAGCGGCTTCTTTCA
>JAIXVB010000153.1 GCA_027483245.1 Verrucomicrobiaceae bacterium
GACTTGGGTTCAGTCATCGCAGCCCATCGAACCCAAGCCACGGTCCCGCAGCACGCAGGACCGAACGACGAACCCAAGCCGCTGCCACCATGACTAAACAAACTAAAATCCTGTAGTGAGGCCATGATCTGCCGATTGAATCGATGGCGAGCCATTGCAGAAAGTTGCAGGGGGCTAAAAATGCTTTGTCGGGGCATTGCAGAAAGTTGCAGGGGGCTAAAAATGTTTTGGCGGGCCATTGCAAAAGGTTGCAGGGACGCTGAAATCGCCTGAGGCGATGGCGGGGACGCTCGCTGGCGCATCCCACTTTTTGTCTCGACCTCCCTCATGAAACGAATCCTCTTGTCTGGCTGGCTGTCGGTAAGCTTTGCCTGGGCAGGACAGGAGGAGCGGGGCGAGTGGGGGGGCTTTTTTTCCGAATCGCAGGCTGTGGGCACGATGGTGGTGGTGGATGAACGTGAGGCGGGAGGCAGTTCTGGGGTTTACCAAAAGGAACGGGCCGAGAAGCGGTTTTCACCGGCATCGACCTTCAAGATCCCACATGCGCTCGTCGCTCTGGATGCGGGGGTGGTGAGTGATGAATTCGAAGTCTTTCCCTGGGATGGAAAGCCGCATGCGATCGCGACCTGGAATCGAGACCAAAACTTGCGCTCGTCCATGCGCGGCTCGGTGGTTTGGGTTTATCAGGCGTTTGCTCGCGAGATTGGGCTGGAGCGCGAGGGGCAATACCTGAAGAAGATCGGTTATGGGAACGCGGACACTTCTGGCGCAGACCCTTTTTGGGTGGAGGGAGAGTTGCGAATCTCAGCGCAGGAACAGGTGGCTTTTTTGCGTCGGCTTTACCGCAACGAACTGCCTTTCCGTGTGGAGCATCAACGGCTGGTTAAGGACATCATGATCGTGGAGGCGGGGCGCGATTGGATCCTGAGGGCGAAGACGGGCTGGAGCGGAACCGTGTGCTGGTGGGTCGGTTGGGTGGAATGGCCGACAGGTCCGGTGTTTTTCGCGCTGAACATGGACACCCCTCAGAGGATGGATGACCTGCCGAAGCGGGAAATCATCGCACGAAAAGTGCTGCGTTCGATCCAGGCACTGCCGTCGGAAAAATGAGTTGCAGGGCTGGGCGGTGAGCTTGGATCAGGCCTGCTGAGCGCGTCTGCGATCCTGAAACATCTTCACGGCGGTCTTCATGCGACCGAGAACATAATAGACGGTCTGGCTTCGGAGTCGGACGAGTTCGGCACCGATGATGCGCGGGACGAAGTCGGCTGGCACGGCCATGATCTCCGCCGCCGTGCAGCCATTGAGTCCGCGACAAAGAATGGCGGTCATGGCTTTGGTCAGAGTTTGGACTTTAGGCCCGAGTTCGATGGCGAAGTGGACGCGGTCACCGTCTTCGATGCGGACATAAACGCCAACGGTGTCGGTGCATTCTTCATCCTTGCGCACGTCTTCGAGGTCGTAGGTTTCTCCCTCTTTCCTCCCGCAGGAGGCGGCGGCATCGGAGTAATTGATGAGGTTTTCCCGCCGCTCGACTTCGGGCAGGAATTCGAAGAGTTCGATGATTTCAGAAAGGGCGACGGGATACACGAGGAGGTGAGGTGCGAAGTGAATGAGGTGAGTTTAAGCGCCTTTTTCGATCGGTGTGCGGACCATGTTGCCCCACTCCGTCCAGCTGCCGTCGTAGTTGCGCACCTGGCTGTAACCGAGGAGGTATTTCAAAACGAACCATGTGTGGCTGCTGCGCTCGCCAATGCGGCAGTAGGCGATGATGTCGTCATCGGTCTTCAGGCCCAGTTCTCCGGCGTAGATGGCCTCGAGTTCCTCGCGTGTTTTGAAGGTCTTGTCGGGATTGGCCGCGCGAGCCCATGGCGCGCTCTTGGCTCCTGGGATGTGGCCTCCGCGCAGGACACCTTCTTGCGGATATTCGGGCATGTGAGTGACCTCACCGCTGTATTCTTTGGGACTGCGGACATCGACGAGCTTTTTGCCGGCCTCGTAGTGGGCAAGGGTTTGCTGGAAATAAGCGCGGTGAGAGGCGTCGTCACGTTTGGCAGGGACAGGGTAATCGCTGGCCTTGAAGGAGGTCACAGCACGGGTGAGGGGTTTGCCTTCTTCTTCCCATTTGTCGCGTCCACCATCGAGGATCTTCGCCCGGGTGTGACCAAAGAGCTGGAAGACCCAGAAGGCGTAGCAGGCCCACCAATTGGATTTGTCGCCATAAAAGATGACGGTGGTATCCGGAGTGATGCCGTGGCGGCGGCAAAGATCGGCAAAAGCCTCAGGACCCACATAGTCACGCGTGGTCTGGTCATTCAAATCGCGGCGCCAGTCGATGTGAACGGCTCCTGGGATGTGATTCACGTCATAGAGCAGGAGGTCTTCATTGCTCTCGACGATGCGAATGTCTGGGCTGTCAAGATGAGCCGCAAGCCAGTCGGTATCGACGAGAATGTCTGGGGTGGCGTAGGCGGAGAATTTGGGATTCATAGAGGGCAGGAAGCTTGGCGGGAAGAGGCGGTGAATCAATGATGAATGAACGGAGACTTGCGGGGATGATAACGTGTCTCGGAAGTTGAATGATGGCATTTGTCTCGGAGAATCGTTTCTATGCCTCATGACTCCGGTTTTGGATCAAGTTTTTCAATGCGCTGACGTCTCTGCCGAGATGATGGATCAACTGTGGGCTTCGGGGTGGCGGCACTTTGGACCGATCTTTTTCCGCTATAGTTTGAGTGAGGATGAGGAGGGGCTACGCACAATCACACCGTTGCGGCTGGATCTGCAAAACCACACGCTGAGCAAGAGTCAGCGCCGCGTGCTGCGGCGGAATGCCGATCTGCGATGTGAGTTTCACCCGGCGGAAATGACGGAGGCTGCGTGTGGGATGTTTCAGCGGCATAAAGGGCGCTTCCAGAAGAATGTGCCTGAAGGTCTGGACAACTTTCTTTCGCAAGATCCAGCGCGCGTGCCCTGTGAATGTCGCGAGTGCCGCGTCTATCTCGGAGAGGAGTTGATCGCTCTCAGTTACCTGGATGTGGGGCAGGGGAGCAGCTCGGCTGTGTATGGCATGTTTGAGCCAGCTCATACAGCGCGCAGTTTGGGCATTTACACGATGCTGCGGGAGATCGAGCACACGCAGTCACTGGGCTTCCGTTATTATTATCCGGGTTATGCGACTCGGGAGCCAAGCGCCTATGATTATAAAAAGCAACTCCGGGGGCTGGAGGAACTCGACTGGGAAACGGGCGCTTGGAGGCCGCTGCAAAGATCCACTCTTGAGTGCGAATTGTAATTTGTGTTTCCCATCAGCTTCCGCTTGAATGGGCGCTGTGGAATCCTCGACGACTGATCACACACACGCCAGCCGCCGCTACGACTGCCCGCAATGCGGGGCACCAGTCGAGTTTCATTCGAGCATCAGCCTGTCCTCCGTGTGTGGGCATTGTCGATCCATCGTGGTGCGGCGGGATTTTCAGGTGGAGACCTTTGGTCAGATGGCCGAGTTGCCACCGGATCTCTCACCTTTGCAGATCGGCACCAAGGGGCATTGGCAGGGCCGGGCCTTCACCCTGATTGGTCGTCTGCGTTTGCACTACGGCGATGGGGCCTGGACGGAATGGTGTGCTGATTTTGGTCAAGGAACGCAGGGTTGGTTGGCTGAGGTCATGGGCTTTTACATGGTCAGCTTTCCGCACAGTGTGAAGCTGCCGCCGGTGGATGCCGATGTGCCTGCGGGGAAGGTGCTGAACATCAATGGCGAATCCTGGCAGGTGGTGGATGTGAAGACGGGCAAGTGCATCGCTGCGGAGGGTGAGTTGCCGATGATTGCGCCGCCTGGCTGGTCACGAACAAGCATCGACCTCACAGGGCCGAGTGGACAGTTTGGCAGCGTTGAGATTACCGCAGAAGGTCGCGAGTTCTTTTCCGGTGAATACGCGGAGTTTGCAGATCTCCACTTCACGGAACTGCGCAAGGTGCCCGGTTGGGACAAGGACGCGGAAATCACGCGCCGTCAGAGTGAGGCGATGAACTGCCCGAACTGCGGTGCGCCGGTCAAGCTGCGTGCGGAAGGTCAGTCCATGGCGGCAGTCTGCGGCTCTTGCGCGAGCATTCTAGACACCAGCACGCCGCGACTCCAAGAAATCGGCAAGGTGTCCGCCGCGACGCTAAAGCTGAATCCGGTTCTTGAGATCGGCACGCGTGGGCTCTTTCAGAATGAACTCTGGGAAGTCGTTGGTTTCATGCGCCGCAAAGATCGCTGGTGCTCCTGGGATGAATACCTGCTGTTTAATCCCTGGTTAGGCTTTCGTTTCCTGGTCACTTTCAATGGGCACTGGAGCATCGTGCGCATCTTGCCTGGACACTTCACCAACAATGAATGGCAGGGGCAGCAGTTCAAACTCTTTGCCCATGAAGAGGCGGTCACCACGGATGTGTTGGGAGAGTTTTATTGGCGTGTGAAAAATGGCGAGCGAGCCGTGCTCACCGACTTTATCTCGCCCCCTCTTATTCTTTCCAAAGAGCAGACTCCCGGACTGAATGAGGTCACTTGGTCGGGCGGTGAATACGTGGAGATGGCAGAGGTGCAAAAGGCTTTTGTTAAAGCAGGGCGGACTCTTCCTGCGCCCAGCGGCACTTATCTGAATCAACCGAATCCGCATGGGCAACGCTGGCGTGAGGTGCGCGCGACTTTCATTTTCACCCTCATCGCTTACATCATCATCCAGATTGTATTCATGGGCTGGGGAGTGGAGCGGCACATTGGGCACATCGGCCTGGAGTATCAGGGCAATCAAGCGGGTGAAGCGCTGGTGACAGAACCCTTTCGATTGGATGGGGCCTCAGCTCCACTGCACATCACGGCCACGGGCATGTTGCTGACCGACACTTATCTCGGGCTGAAAGGGAGTCTTGTGGAGTCTGGCACGCAGCGCAGCTTCCCGGTGGTCTTTCCTTTGGCCAACTACACCACCGCACCGGATGGCAGCCGTCAAAAGGTCACGCTGCCAGCGATTCCTGGAGGGGAGTATTATCTGCGTCTGACGCCGGATGCCCCTGCGACCCTTCAGAATGCGACGGTCACTTTCACGGTCGAGCGCGGTGGAATCTTTTGGTCAAATTTCTGGTTAGGCATGGTCATCATCTGTCTCTGGCCTCTCTGGCTGATGATGCGCAACAGCAGCTTCGAAAAGCGCCGTTGGTATGAGAGTGAATTCAGCTCCAGTGGAGGGAAAAACGACGAATGAAACATCCCATTTACACAGCCTTGGGTCTGATGACCTGCGCCTTTCTCGCCACCTCGAATGCACGTGGCTGGTCCTTTCTCCAAAGCAGTGCCAATCGCTCCGCTCTGACAAACACAGCCTATCGTTATCGCCCCTCTGTTTTCACCAGCAGTGGTGGAGGCGGCTGGTCCTTTGGCAGCTCCCATAAATGATGCCTTTTCTCGATCTCACTCCTTAACCCAACAACAGTCATGGACCTCGCCATCCTCATCAACTCGGTCGTTTACGCCCTGCTGGGCATCATCATCTTCGTCGTCGGTTTCATCGTCGCCGATAAGCTCACCCCCTATGATCTGTGGAAGCAGCTCGTGGAGGAAAAAAACCTCGCCTTGGCCATTGTGGTCGGAGCCGCCGCTCTGGGCATCTGCCTGATCATTGCTGCTGCGATTCATTGATGAACGCGCGCCCCTGGCTGCTCTTGCTGTCGGTCTTTGCGATCGCGACCTGTGGGCTGGTGTATGAGCTGATCGCTGGCACGCTGGCCTCTTATCTGTTGGGAGACTCGGTCACCCAGTTTTCCACCATCATCGGGGTCTATCTCTTCGCCATGGGCGTGGGCTCGTATTTGTCACGTTTTGTGACGGGAAATCTGGTGGGCACCTTCATTCGAGTCGAGTTCCTCATCGCCCTGCTCGGTGGCTGCTCGGCTTCGATCTTGTTTCTGATCTTTGGTTGGACGATCTCCTTCCGCATCCCGCTTTACAGCATTGTCTTTCTCATTGGCTGTTTTGTGGGTCTCGAGATTCCCTTGCTGCTGCGCATCTTGGAGGGGCGCTTTGCCTTCAAGGACCTCGTCTCCAATGTCTTCAGCTTTGACTACATCGGTGCTCTGCTGGCTTCACTGCTCTTTCCGTTGGTCTTGGTGCCACATCTCGGACTGGTGCGCTCTGCATTCCTTTTTGGACTCATCAATGCCGCTGTGGGCATGCTCGCCCTGGTCATGCTGCGCAACGAGATTCCACGGTTGCGTTCGCATTGGGTCACCGGTCTCAGTGTGGCCGCCATCTTGATTGCAGGCTTCATCCACGGCAGCGAAATCACCCGATGGGGGGAATACGCAGCCTTTCCTGATCCAGTGATTTACGCGGACTCCACGCCCTATCAGCGCCTCGTGCTGACCAAAAAGAACGATGAGTTGAGGCTCTATCTGAACAGCAATCTCCAATTTAGCAGCAAGGATGAATACCGTTATCATGAGTCGCTGGTGCATCCGGGGTTATCACGACTGCCAGAAGCCAAGCGAGTTTTGATCCTCGGCGGTGGAGACGGCCTGGCCGCGCGTGAAGTGCTGCGTTATCCACGCGTTGAAAGCATCACGCTCGTGGATCTGGATCCTGCCATGACGGAGCTCTTTTCTTCCAATGCCATGCTGCGTCTGCAAAATGCCGATGCCCTGAAATCACCCCGCGTAAAGGTGGAAAACGCCGATGCTTTTGCATGGCTCGCTGTCGAGCGTGATCCCTTCGACTTTGTCATCATCGACTTCCCGGATCCATCGAACTTCTCTTTGGGGAAACTCTACTCCACGACCTTTTACCAACGTCTCTTGAAGGTGATGGCACCCAAAGCTGCCCTGGTGGTTCAGAGCACTTCCCCTTTTGTCGCTCGGCAATCTTTCTGGTGTGTCGATGCCACCCTGCGCGCCTGTGGTTTGCAAACTGAGCCTTATCATGCGCTGGTCCCCAGCTTCGGCGAGTGGGGTTTTATATTAGCTTCTCGCCAACCGCTCAGCGGGCCGGCCATCTTGCCTGAAGGACTGCGGTTTGTGAATGAAGAAGTTCTCGCTCAACTGCCGAGATTTCCACCGGACATGTCCCGGATCGAGACCGAGGTTAATCGACTGAACAATCAAGCGTTGGTGCATTACTTTGAAGAGGATTGGGCTCGATAAATTGAAGTGTGAACGTGTGAACTGTCACTCATGAATCGTCGCCGTTTTCTTCAGGCTTCTGCCGCTGCTCCTGCGTTGTGGACAGGTTCCTGCACGCGGCAGCAGGTGATTCCAGGCCAGATCGTTGGGGCCTCCGCGAGCATCGGGCATCGTCTGCGTGATCTCCGCGCACTGCCCAAACCTTCGCGCTTCTTGAAGGCCGATGTCATCATCGCCGGGGGCGGTATCGCAGGTTTGGCCGCTGCGCATCAGTTGCAAAAAACGGGAGTGCAAAACTTTGTCGTGCTCGATTTGGAGTCTGCAGCTGGAGGCAATTCGATCTCAGGTCGCAATGCTGTCTCGGCCTATCCTTGGGGGGCCCATTACGTGCCCCTGCCTGGCCGTGATTGTCATGAGATCCTCGCGTTTTTTGAAGAGATCGGACTGATCCAAGGGCACGATGCGGCCGGCCGTCCGATCTATGATGAACTCGCTCTCTGTCATGAAGCCCATGAACGGCTTTTCATTCATGGTCAGTGGGAATCAGGACTGCAACCGCGCACAGGTCTCAAACCCAGCGAGAAAGAAGAGTTCGAAGCCTTCGATGCCGTGATTCAATCGTTTCAGGAAAGGCGTGCTTTTACGCTGCCGTTGGATCGGAGTTCACGTGATCCAGCATGGCTCGAGTTGGATCGTCTCACCATGAGCGCCTGGATGGCGCAGCAAGGTTGGACTTCGATACCCCTGCGCTGGTATGTGGACTATTGTTGTCGCGATGACTTCGGCGGCAGCATCGATCAAGTCTCTGCTTGGGCGGGTATTCACTACTTCGCCAGTCGCAGTGGTGAAGCTGCCAATGCTACACGCGGCACTGTGCTGACTTGGCCTGAGGGCAACGGTTATTTGGTCAACCAACTGGTAAAGTCACTTCAGTCGCGACTTCTCCCAGGCCATGTCATTTTGCACATGCAGCAGGAGAAGAATACCGTGCAGACCGATGCGATGGATGTCAGCACGGGAGAAGTGATTCGGTTTGAAAGCCGTGCTGCTGTTTGTGCGATGCCGCGTTTCATTGCTCAACGCCTTATTCCTGGACTACCCACCTTCGCGTTGTCTTATGCGCCATGGGTGGTGACCAATCTCACGTTGGATGAATTGCCTCCGAGCCCTGGAGTCCTGCCCGCTTGGGACAGTGTGATTTATCGCGGCCCAGCTTTGGGTTACATCAATGCCACGCATCAAGGGCTGAACGCGGTGCCTCAGGCAACAGTGATCACTCATTACGATGTGCTCTCTGATCGCCCTCCGCAGCAGGCGCGACAATGGATGCAGTCACAAAGCCATGCCGACTGGTGTCAGCGTGTCTTTGCTCATTTGCAGCCTGCGCATCCCGATCTCCCAGATCACGTGCAACAGGTCGATGTCTGGCTCTGGGGACATGGCATGATACGCCCTGATCCCGGTTTTATTTGGGGCACCGATCGAGCTCAAATGCTGCAACAACGGCCTCCGATGTTCTTTGCTCATTCCGACATGAGCGGCATGTCACTCTTTGAGGAAGCTTACACGCGGGGTGTGTGGGTGGCGGATGAAGTGCGCACTTGGTTGGGGTGAACTTTATTCATCAACGAGATTTAGGGTGATCCAAGTCTTGCATTGTCAGGCCGTTGGCTCTTGAATCTTACCAAGTTCCCACCCCTCAAACACCTGACTTATGACACTGAATCCTAAACTGACCCAACTGCTCAATGAGCAGATCAACAACGAAATGTCCTCCAGCTATGTTTACCTCGCCATGGCGGCGTGGTTTGAACAAACGCCCTATGCAGGTTTTGCGAACTGGATGTTCAATCAAAGCCGTGAGGAAACCATGCACGCGCTCAAGTTTTACCAATACGTGGTGGATCGTGATGCCGTCGTGGTTCTTCAGCCCATTGCTCAGCCGAAAGCTGCTTTTCAATCTCCGATCGACGTTTTTGAGCATAGCTTGAAACAGGAAGAACTCGTCACTCAGCAGATCAATGATCTCTACGATGTGGCGGAACAGGTCAAAGATCACGCTTCGAAGAACTTGCTGCTCTGGTTCCTCAACGAACAAATGGAAGAGGAAAAAACCGTGCGTGACATGCTGGATCGTCTCAAGCTCGCGGGGA
The DNA here is from genome assembly GCA_027483245.1 of Verrucomicrobiaceae bacterium. Taxonomy (GTDB): domain Bacteria; phylum Verrucomicrobiota; class Verrucomicrobiia; order Verrucomicrobiales; family Verrucomicrobiaceae; genus Prosthecobacter. The sequence continues at coordinate 9,312 of JAIXVB010000153.1, forward strand.
ATGATCCTGCCAGCCTTTTGGTCTTGGATCGCGAGGCCGGTCAGCGCCAAGCGCCGACGAGCCCAGGCGGTGGACAGAAGTAAACAGCTTTGATGAGCCGGTCTTGAGCAGAACTCGAGGCCGGTTTTTTCATGCCAAGATGTCGCGCATGACGTGGCCATGCACATCGGTCAATCGCACATTGCGACCACTGAATAAATAGGTGAGTTGCTCGTGATCCACCCCCATGAGGTAAAGGACCGTCGCCCAGAGATCATAAATTGTCTGGGGTTTATCGACGACCTTGTAGCCAAACTCATCCGTTTCACCCAAGATGCTGCCACCTTGGATTCCACCGCCTGCCATCCAAATGCTGAAGCCATAAGGATTGTGGTCTCGCCCATCACTGCCCTGAGCAAAGGGGGTGCGGCCAAACTCTCCCGCCCAAATCACCAAGGTGCTGTCCAGCAAGCCACGTGATTTTAGATCTTTAATCAACGCGGCAATCGGTTGGTCCACCTGATGAGCCATTTTGCCGTGACCACTTTTTAGTGCTCCATGCTGATCCCAGGGATTCGCAGCCTGACCACCCCCGATGTTCTGTGCCAAGCAGCTCAGCTCAACAAAACGCACGCCACGCTCCACCAATCGACGGGCTAACAAACACTGGCGAGCATAAGCCGTCATGGAAGACTCTGGCTCATTCATGCCATAAAGTTTTTTGGTCGCCTCGGACTCACCGCTGATGTCACACAGCTCAGGCACGGCTGCCTGCATGCGCCAAGCCATTTCATAGTTTTGAATGGCTGCCTCGACCTGACTGTTGGCCCCTAACTCACCCAAAAAGGTCTGGTCCATTGTCCCGATGAAATTGAGGCGTTGTCGTTGCAACATCGCTGACTCACGGGGTTGAATGTTGCGCACAGGTTCACTGCTGTCGGCCTTGATGATCGAGGCCTGATGTTGGGCAGGCAGGAAGCCATTGCCAAAAAGCCCAACTCCTCCGTGAGGTGCGGTTGCACTGCCGCTTTGCAGGACGACGTAACCGGGAAGATCCTGCGACTCTGTGCCAAGCCCGTAACTGGTCCATGCCCCTGCGCTCGGATACCCGACAAAAGGGAAGCCAGTGTGCATGAAAAAATTTCCCTGCGCATGTTCGCTGAACTTGGCCGTCATGCTGCGCACCACCGCGATCTCATCAGCAATGGTTCCCATGTGAGGAAAGAGATCGCTCACAGGCAAGCCACTTTGCCCATGTCTTTTAAAGGCCCAATGAGAGGGCTGAATCACGCCGTCATTGTTGAACTGGGTGCGCGCCGTCGCAAAGGGTGGCGGTTGACCGGCATACTTTTCCAAGGTGGGTTTAGGATCAAACGAGTCCACATGAGAAACTCCCCCGCTCATGTAACAAAAGATCACACTGCGTGCTCGAGGAGCGAATCGCTTGGCTCTGTGAGTGACAACTTCTGCACGGGCGGGTTGTTGCATCATTCCTGCCAGAGCCGCGAGCCCAAAGCCTGTGGATGAGCGGGAAAGCAGATGGCGACGTGAGATCAAAGGGTTCATTTGAGGTAAACGAATTCTTTCAGGTTGATGATGGATAACGCTAAGCTTTCCCACCCAGCATTTGCGGGAGAGAGCCTTTCAACACTTTCTGTTAGCCCGCCGAGCTGGCTAACGATTTGATTCAGCTCCGTTTTTGCCTGATCAAGCTCTTTGCGTTGCTGTTGCGTGAGTGCCTTCAGCACATCCTGATCATTGACGGTGGTGGGCTCCAACCGACGTGACTGAGCAATCTCCTTTTCGGAAAGCGCACGATCATAAAGTCGAGCTCTCAGGATGCGCCCTCTCAGCATTCGATTGCCACCCGCCGCACCATGGCGACATCCCAAAAGGACCTCTGCATCTCCGGCTTCAAAGTGGCCTGTTTCTTGGCTGGTATAGGAGAACCCATAGGGTTGGCCATCTCGATACCCTGTGATCTTGTTCCCGTCGTAGGTGATGGCAAGATGAACCGGACGTTTGTCAGCTTCCGTGTCAGCAGGGCCTCCGAATTCCTGCGTTCGACGATGATTGTTGCTGCCAGAGAGCCATTCCTGTGGGGCGCGTTCGGCATACACAATCGCATCGAAGACGCTGCCTCGGCGATCTTGCACGGTGATCACTCCGCCACCTTTTTGATCTAGTGTATCCAGCACGACCCAGGCTTCCAGGGTCTTTGAAGTAATGTTCTGAGGTAAAGGCACACTGCGTGCCAGTGCCGTTCGCCCTTCAAGAATCAGGGCACCCGCTTCAATGCGCGCTTTGCCTTCAAGCTTCAAGGGGAGGCGCTTTTGTGTGTCATCGCCGTCGCGATCAAAGGTCCATTCGGCAAAAGGTTTCGGCGCATCATCGATGGCAGATTTAGGAGGGTGTAAAGTCAGTCTGGCTCGCACAGGACTGAGAATCTTTTGAAGGCTCTGTTGCAGCTCCCCTTGTCGAGTTTCCAGCTGAGCGAGTTTCTGCTTTTGGCTCTGAGCATGTGCTGCGGATTGTTGGACGAAATGGAGGCTGGCTTGAGTCTCTTGTTCCGATGCCTTGCGTCCCAGGGATTGCATGAACATCTGCTGCACACGTTCCTTGTCTTGTTTGGAAAACCCATCACGCCGTGCCCACTTCCCGCTCCACTGGATGATTGTTGGGTCATTGAGCAAGGCCAGGGACTGAGCTGGAACATTGGTCACATCTCGCCGACCCCGTGTGCTGGAAGGAACGGGCATGTCAAAGGCTGATAAAAACGGTTCCAAGTTATTGCGAACAACCCCGAGATAGATGCTGCGACGTGGTTCATTTCCAAACACAGACTCGCCATACATCTTCGGTTCTAAAGTGCCCGACAACTTTAAGATGCTGTCACGGATGGCTTCAGCTTCCAAACGACGAACGGTCCAGTGGCTGAGCAGTTTGTTCTCGGGATCTTTTTGTTCGGCCAAGTCAGAGGTTTCATCGCTGCGTTGAAAAGCCTGCGTCAACATCAGGGCCTTGATCAGGGGCTTCAATCGGCCGCCACTTTCCTGGAAGTGTGACGCCAGAGCATCAAGCAACTCCGGATGGGAAGGTAATTCTCCGAGACGGCCAAAGTTGTCGGGCGTGCCGACGATTCCACGTCCAAAAACGTGATGCCAAAGTCGGTTCACCATCACTCGGGAAGTCAGCGGGTTGTTTTTATCGACGAGGCTCTGAGCCAACTCTAAACGACCACTGCCTCGAGTTTGATAGGGAGTCGGGTTGATCCCATCCAAAAAGCGACGAGCCACGATTTTCGAGGGCTGTTTGTGATCACCACGGACAAACAAAGCGGCGTCATGACTGTCTGCCTCCAGCACACCCGGAGCACGAGTTGGAAGCGGCAGTTTGGATTCAATTTCACGATAACGGGTCAGCAGAGCCTGTGCGCCTGGAATGAGTGTTGTGTCATTGGGTAGCTTCCCTTGGCGAAGAAGAGCGCCGAGCAACTCCGCTTGGGCATCGTTCATCGTGCCTGCTTTCCAGGCAGCGACAGCTTCACGTGGATCCCCACCCACTTTGACACTCGGCGGCGCTTCGTCGGTTGCTGTGATGTAGGCTTCCGTGATGCCAAACCAAGAACGCGCGTTTTCTTTGGTCTCCGCAGGTAGATCGGCGACGGTGGCGAGCTGAAGATAGAGATCATCACCCTTCCAATAATTGAGGTCCAGCTTATGCCAGCCTAACACTTCATCCTGATCGTCCTTGAGTTCCTTGGCTCGATGCACGGTTCCCGTTCGCGGATAATTTTGCACCACATACTTCGCCTTCACTCCACCACCGCCTGCGACACGCATCCAAAGAGTGCCTCCTTCATTTCTGAATCGAGAAGACATCACCACCGCACGATCTTGAGGCGAGATGAGATCGCTGAAGAGCCCGGTGGGATAAACACGCGCGATGATCTGGGAGCCTTCCAAAGCCACGCTGAACTCACCTGCGGAAGTGACGCCTTGCTGGACGCCCTGACCGTTTGTGAACCAAGGTTCTTTACGCAGATCCCAGCTTCGAGTGCTCTCGGGTTTAGGACTGGGTGCGGGCACCGGTTGGGTGGGTAGGGTCTCCACTGCTTTTGCCCAAGCCTCTGTGACAACGGATTTGAGTTGTTGTTTGAGTTCGATCAAGATTTCACGCTCAGCCTTGCCAACTTCCGCCGTGTTGACATCGACCACGGCCGGGCGGCTGCTGGTGAAGATGCCATACAGAGCATAAAAATCAGCTTGGCTGATGGCGTCGAACTTGTGGTTATGGCAGCGCGCGCAGGAGACCGTTAGCGCCTGAAAAGTTTTGGTGACAGTATCGATTTGATTGTCTGTGAAAGTGACTAGTTCATCCAATGAATCTGTTGGCGAAAAGCCATGCAAAACCATGCGCAGTTGTCCAATGCCGAACGCACTTTCATTGACTCCATCTTTCATGCGCGGCTGAGATAAAAGATCCCCCGCAATGGCTTCGCGGACTCGTTGTGGATACGGAACATCGTCATTGAAACTGCGAATGACGTAGTCGCGATATCGCCAAGCATAAGGGATGCGCGGATCACCCTCGCTACCATGCGTTTCCGCATAACGCACCCAGTCCAACCAATGACGTGCCCAGCGTTCACCAAAACTCGGGCTGGCAAGGAGACGATCCAAAAGCTGCTCATAAGCTTTGGAGGACTGCTTCGATTCAGTCGTGAAACGTTCCACTTCTTCTGGCTCGGGTGGCAGACCTGTGAGGATGAAACTGGCGCGCCGAATCAAAGTTTCAGCACGGGCGAGCCCAGCCGGTTGAAGGCCTTGTTCGCTCAACTTGGCGAGCAACGAACGATCGATTTCTTGCGCGACCTCGTGAGGTGTTGCTTGGCCGGATAACACGCCTGTCTTGACGGGTTGAAAACACCACCACTGCTTGCGACGTTCCAGAACAGCGGACCAATCGGTTTCTTTGGCCAGTTGTTCTGCCGTCGGCGCTTGGTCGCGTGGGTCGTAGGCTCCTGCCGCGATCCATTGCTCAAAATCGGCAATGATGGAGTCATCCAGTTTGGCTCCATTCTTGGGCATCTTCAGGTCATCATGCGTGTGTTTGATCGATTGCAAAAGCAGGGAGGTTTTGACATCCCCCGGTGTGATGGTTGCGCCACTGTCTCCACCTGCCTGCCAGCCTGGACGCGAGTCCAAAAGCAGTCCGCCTTTTTGTTTGCCTGCTTCGCTGTGGCATTCATAGCACTCTTGAGCGAGAACCGGACGGATGCGAGCTTCGAAAAACTCGATCTGATCGGGCGTCGCAGCCAAAGATGACCCGCTGACAACGGGCCCCCAAAGGAGCGCTCGAACGGTGATTGTGACTCGAACCGAGAAAGTGCGTTTCATGCCAATAACCTCCGATGGATATTTTCAGCCGCCTCCATGCACAGACGCCCGACTTTTTCGAATTGGTCGCGTTTGAGTCGAAACGCAGGAGCCATCACCGTGATTGCTGCCACTGGATAACAATACTCATCCATGACCGCAGCTCCCACGCACTGAATGCCCTCCAAACCTTCCGACATGTCCAGAGAATAACCACGTTTGCGAATTTTGATCAAATCAGCCTCCAGGGCTTCGCGAGTGGCCAGGGTCGTGCTGGTGAACTGTTTCAGGGTTACCGTGGCAAAAAATGTTTCCAATTCCTGCGGTGGAAGATTCGCAAGAACCGCTTTCCCTGGCGCACAGGAATACATCGGCACTTGGAAGCCCACGGTGCCACTCACTTTGATGGGCTGTGTAGAAATACACTGCTCGAGCAATGTCATCTTATGATTCACTCCGGCGAGCAATTGAACGGTCTCACCCGTTTGATCCCGCAACCCCTTGAGAGATTCGAGCGCGCAGACCACGAGACTTTTTTCCCGAACCTGCGGGCGTGACAGATCGAACAGTTTGTTGGTCAGGACGAAGCGTTTGTCATCCTCCCGGCGTTGCAAATAACCTCGTGCATGGAGAGTGCCGGTGATGCGAAACACTGAATTCACTGGCAGATCCAGGTCACGAGCGATCTCCGTGAGACTGAGTCCCATGCGGTGACGTCCGAGCAGTTCCAGGATGGCCAGGGTGCGTTCCGTTCCAGGCGCGGAGGATTGTTCATCCAGGAGGATGAGTGAGCTTTCATCAGGTGTCCGTTTCATTTCCAAATTTAGAAACGATACCATATTTGGAATTCTTGCATGACAATAGTTGCTCATCAGTCAGTCTTCGCTGAAATCCACTCGGTTTAGCTCCTTCTCATGAAATCCGTCATCGCCATTCATCCCGGCCAACTTGAAATCCTCGACACGCCCATTCCGAATCCAGGCCCCTACCAGGCACTGGTGAAGACCGAGTATGCCTGTCTCTGCAATCGAACGGACAGTGAGCTGCTGCATGGCAATTTCCCGGGCATGGCAGACAAATTTCCCTTTGCTCTCGGGCATGAGAGCGTCGGCATCGTGATCGCGGTGGGAGAAAAAGTCCGAAATTTTGCCGTGGGAGATCGCGCCGTGGGAGGACTCTCGTTTGACCTGCAAATGGAAGGGGTGGATTCTGGTTGGGGTGGATTTGGAGAATACACGCTGGCCAATGACCACGAGGCCATGCTTGCCGATGGCGTGGCGGATGAGACTCAAGGCTGGTTCGAGGTCTATGAGATCCAGACGAAAGTGGACGCGGACATTCCGGCTGAAGAGGCGGTTTTGCTCTGCACCTGGCGTGAAGTGCTCGGGGCCTTTCGCGATTTTCATCTGCACCCTGGCGATGACGTGCTGATTTATGGAGCGGGTCCCGTGGGCCTGAGTTTTGTCAAACTGGGCCGCCTTTTTGGGCTCGGCTGGATTGGCATTGTGGACAGGCATCCAGACAAGCAGGCCAAAGCGCTGGCTTTTGGAGCCGACGAGGTTTTTGCGCCAGGGCAGGAGATCTTACGAACCAAAAAGCTGGACGCCGTGATTGATGCGGTTGGGCATCCCGAAATTCTTCAGCAAGGGCTGCCACTGCTGAAGCGCGGCGGTTCGCACTGCATCTATGGTGTGCTCAGCCATCCCGTGCTGCACATTGATAAATCCAAGGCTGATTTTAACTTCAATCTTTTCGTGCACCAGTGGCCGACTCGACGTTACGAAAGGGAATCGCAGCCGCAGCTTTGCCAATGGATTCGAGAGGGCAAACTGACCTCGGCGGAGTTCATCACCCATCGTTTTCCACTGGCGCAGATCATGGAGGCCTTTGATGAAGTGGCCAGGCGCACGGTGATCAAGGCCTTGATCGAATATTCCTGAGTTTTGTGCATTCATTGTCCCAGGTTGCGCGTTGCCTTTGCCTTGATATTCTAGACTTTCATGAAATCTGACTCCCGCCATTCCATGCCCATGCTTTGGGTGCCGCTTTTGCTCGTCGTCTCTGCCCTCGTGCTGCGTTGGTTGAAGCTGGAGTCGCCTGGGATGAATCTGCTGCCGAATTTTGCGCCTTGGATGGCTCTGGCCTTCACGGGGACGCTGGTGTTTCCGCGGACGTTGCCTTGGTGGATGTGGCCGGTGATGCTGATCGTGATCGATTTTGCAGCCTTGGGGGCCCAGCTCTGGTCGCTGGCAGATGGTCGTGCGGAGGTCTTTTTGACTTACGGACTGTATGCAGTGGCGGCTTGGCTGGCCAATAACCTTCGTGGGCGTGTCGGTATGATCCAGGCTCTGCTCGGTGTCGTGGGCTGCGGGATCGTCTTTTACGTCGTGACCAACACGCTTTGCTGGTGGGTGAAGCCCTACTACAGCAAGGATCTCGCAGGTCTGACCCAGGCCTTGACGACAGGGCTTCCTGGGTTCGCGCCTACCTGGACATTTTTCCGCAATTCAGTGCTGAGTGATCTGGGCTTCAGTGCCGTGCTTCTCCTGGCCTTCAATGCAGAGGCACGGGTGCGTTGCGTTCCCGCTTTGGGTTGGGCTCGGGCGAGTGCAGCCTAGTTTCGGTGGGCTTCGATCAGTTGCGCGTGGGTGCAAAGGACTGGCGCGAGCGGCGTTCTTTGGATATGTCCGTATTCTCCATGCTACGTCCCCTTCTTTACACCCTCGTTTTACTCCCACTGCTTGCCCAGGCGGACAAGATTCAACTCGTCGCAGGCGGATCACAAGATGCGGTGGGCATTGCGGCCACTGAGGCGGTTTTAAAAGAACCCTTTGGGGCTGAGTTCGATCCTGGGGGACATCTGTGGATTGTGGAGATGGTTTCGGGCAATCGTCTGCTTCAAGTGGATGGCGGTGGCATCATCACCCATGTCGCTGGGCAGTTAACCGCAGGCTACAGTGGCGACGGCGGACCTGCCCTCAAAGCTCAGTTCAATGGGCCGCACAATCTGGCCATCAAGCCCAATGGCAATGTCCTCATTGGGGACACATGGAATGGTCGTGTGCGTGAAGTCGATACACGTGCTGGCACGGTGAAAACCGTCGAAGGCTGGCAGGCCCCGGCGGGCAAAGAACGCGGCAATGGTCCGTATTGCATCACGCTCGACTTCACTGGGACTCAACTCTACATCGCCGATCTGAATCGCGTTCATCGGTTGGATCTGACGACAGGAAAATCACAGGTCATTGCGGGCAATGGCAAAAAGGGAGTGCCTGCTGATGACTCGATCGCCACTGAGGCTCCTCTGTCGGATCCGCGCGCGGTGGCACCCGATCGCCAAGGCAATGTTTACATCCTCGAACGCAACGGCAACGCCCTGCGAGTGGTGAACAAAGAAGGGCGCATCCGCACGGTGGTGAATGCCAGTGGGAAAAAGGGTGGGGAAGGCGATGGCGGCCCCGCTTTGGCAGCCACGATGAATGGGCCCAAACATTTGTGTGTCGATCAAGATGACAGTGTCATCATCGCTGATGCCGAGAGTCACCTGATCCGTCGTTATGTGCCGAGCACCGGCAAGATCGAGCGCCTTGCAGGCACGGGAGTGAAGGGCAGTGCTGGAGTCGGAGGAGATCCGCTGAAGTGTCAATTGGCACGGCCTCACGGAGTCATGATTTCACCGAAAAATGGCGAGCTTTACATCACCGACAGTTACAACAACCGCATCCTCAAGATTGAGCGGGAGTGAGTCGCCATGACCGTCACCCTTTTTGTCCCCTGCTTTGTGGATCAATTGTTCCCGAAAGTGGCCATCAGCATTGTCCAGATTTTGGAACGTTTGGGACATGAAATTGAGTATCCTGCGGAGCTGGGTTGCTGTGGCCAGCCACCGTTCAATGCGGGTTACTGGGAGGCGGCTCGTGAAGCCGCACGCCCAGTGTTGAATCGATTGAAAGATGCCGAGGCCATCGTCATTGCCTCGGGTTCTTGTGGAGCCATGCTGAAGGTTTTTTACAAGCAGCTCTTTGCCGGACAGCCTGAAGAAAAGTTAGCCGTTGCTGTCGCAGAACGATGCTGGGAGTTCTCGGATTTTCTCGTCAATCGTCTTCAAATCACGGATCTCGGCGCGGTGTTCCCGCATCGTGTGACTTACCACGATGGTTGTCATGGGCTGCGAGAGCTGGGGTTGAAAAAACCTGCGCGTGAACTGCTGAGTCAGGTGCAGGGGCTCGAGTTGATCGAGATGGCCGAGGCTGAGACTTGCTGTGGATTTGGCGGCACCTTTGCGGCCAAATTTCCGAGCATCTCCACCGCCATGGGCGAAGTAAAGTGTGCCTCAGCTCTTCAAACGAGCACGGAATATCTGGTCTCGGGGGATTCCAGTTGTCTCATGCATTTGCAGGGGCTCGCGAACCGTCAGCAGTTGCCTTTGAAGAGCATTCACCTCGCTGAAATCCTCGCTTCACGATGAGTCATCCAGCCAGCCTCCAGTTTCAAAATGACACCGCACGTGTCTCGGCGGATCTCATTCATCGTGGGCGCATCCAGAGTGCGATGGGCAAATACAGTGTGGCTCGTCAGGGAACGCAATTGGCCTTCACCGATTGGCAGCAGGCACGTGAGGTGGCCTCACAAACCAAAACGCAGGCCTTGGCTCATTTGGATGAGCATTTGATCGAGTTTGAACGACAGGCCACGGCACGGGGAACGCAGGTTCATTGGGCGGCAAATGCCGCTGAAGCCCGTGACATCATTCGAAGCATTCTTCGGCGACGTCAGGCACGACGCATCATCAAGAGCAAGGTGATGACTTCTGAGGAAATCCACCTCAATGAAGCTCTCGAGGCCGAAGGCTACAACGTCATCGAGAGTGATTTGGGCGAGTTTATTCAGCAGCTCCAGCACGAGGCTCCGTATCACTTTGTCTTCCCGTGCATGCATCTTTCTCGGGAGGAGATCAATGAGCTCTTTCAGGACAAACTTCAGTCCGCAAATACCACCGATCCTGAAGAACTCACCATGATCGCCCGCCGCTGGCTGCGGGATAAATACCTCGAAGCCGATGTCGGCATCACGGGAGCCAATTTCATCGTGGCTGAAACGGGTATGATTTCGATCACTGAAAATGAAGGCAACGCTCGACTCACCGCGGCTTTGCCAAAGACGATGATCTCTTTGGTGGGCATCGAGAAAGTCCTGCCGCGCTTGGCTGATCTGGCTCTGTTTTTACCCATGCTGGCGACTGCGGGCACCGGGCAGCCGCTGACCTGCTACAACACGATGTATGCGGGGCCGCGCCAGCCGGATGAAATCGATGGGCCCGAGGAATGGCATGTGGTCTTGCTCGACAATCATCGCACCTCTCTCCTGGCTGATCCTGAGCAGCGAGATGCGCTTCACTGCATTCGCTGTGGGGCTTGCCTCAATGTCTGTCCGATCTTCAAAAACATCGGTGGTCTCAGTTATGGCACGACTTACCAGGGCCCGATTGGCAGTGTCATCACGCCGCATTTAAGGGGCCTGCAAGATTGGAAACATCTCAGTCAGGCCTCCTCACTCTGCGGTGCCTGCACTCAGACCTGCCCTGTGAAGATCGATCTTCATCATCACCTGCTGCACAATCGGCGCAACGCTGCTGCTCAAGAGCCGGAGCCACTCGAAGCCTTCATCTGGCAGCTCTTCGCCAAGATCATCCAGCAACCTCTCTTGTATCGCTCGCTCACTCGAATCGCGCGTTGGCTTCAGCCTCTGCATCGTTTCATTCAGGCCAGTTTCCTCGACCCTGCACGCTCGTGGACTCAAACTCGCGATCTACCGCCACTGGCCTCTGAATCCTTCGCTGACTTCTGGAGGAATCGCCGCCCATGACCTCTCGTGATCGAATTCTCACACGCATCCGTGAGGCCCTTCAAACGCCACTGGCTCATGGGCATCAGGGATCTTCTCAATTGGCATCAACGCGTCGAGCGGATGCTGAGGCACGTGCCTGGTTGCCTCCTGTCGAACGGGATCTCGTCGCTCGCTTTGCGTCGCAGTCGGCCGTGTTAAAGACGAACTTCATTCAGGTGAGAGATGAGGCTTCCGCTCGGGTGACGCTTCGCCAGATGGCTCAACAAGAAGGATGGCGACGGGTGGCCTATGCGGAGGGAGAACGCTGCATCGATCTGACCTCTGCCTTCGAATGCGATCTCGGGCTTTTCCCGATAAGCCGAGGTTATGAGGTGAAAGAGCTGGAGGCCTGTGATGTCGGCATCACGGGTTGTGATGCCTTGGTCGCTCAGACAGGCAGTGTCGTGCTCAGCTCACGTCATGGGGGTGGTCGCGCTTTGAGCGTGCTGCCGCCGCATCATCTGGTCATCGCGCGCCGCGCTCAGCTGCTGGCGGATTTGCCTGCAGCCTATGAAAGACTGCACCAAACCTATGCGAACGACTGGCCGAGTCTCATGACCGTGATCACGGGGCCCAGCCGCACGGGCGATATTGAGCGCATCCTCGTTCTTGGCGCCCATGGGTCCAAGAAACTCACGGTTCTGCTCATGGATGACTGAACTCAGGTCGTGGGCACGAGTCGCGCCATGTCTGCAGGAAGGGGCGAGTCAAAGATCAGTTCCTTTTGAGTCGTCGGATGAATCAGCCGCAGGTGCGTGGCGTGCAGAGCGATGCGGCGAATCGGATTGGTCGGAGCGCCGTATTTTGTATCTCCGACGATGGGGTGACCTGCCTGGGCCAGTTGAGCGCGCAATTGATGACGACGGCCCGTCTCGAGTGTCAGCGAGACCTGAGTGCGGCCGAAACCACTGCGCAGCACTTCGTAATGGGTGACCGCTTCACGAGTTGTTGCGGTAGCGTGATCGAGCGCATACACACGGTGGGGCTGGGTTTCATCCAGGTGACTTTTCAGGGTGCCTTTGGCTTGAGTGGGGATGCCTTCGACGATCGCGATGTAACGTTTGTCCATGCGCTCCCAGTTTTCCTGGAGCCAAAGTTTGGCTTCTTCGGTCTTGGCGAGCACGATCAGGCCGGAAGTCTCACGATCCAGGCGATGAACGATCCAGAGTCGAGCGGTGCCGTCACGGGTGACCTCACGCAGATGATCCGTGAGGATGCGAAAGGCGGTCTTTTCACGTTCAGTATCAGTGGCGATGGTGAGCAGGTTGACAGGCTTGTGAATGACCATGATGGCCGCGTCTTCGTGCAGGATGTGCAGGCCTGGAGGCAGGGGCGTCGTAGTCGGCGGGGCTTTGGTCGGCTTAATGTCCACGATGTCTCCTGCGGCCAGTGGGTGGTCATGACGCGTGATGACACGGCCATTGACTTGCACGGAGTCAAAGCGCAGCCATTGCTTGAGTTTGGTGCGTTTGATCTCGGGCCAAGTGGCAATGAGAAAAGGCAGGAGAGTGGTGGTGTCGCGGACGGTTTTGGGGGTCATTCAGGAGTCTTTCTGACAAGGCGAAACTGACGCTGATATTTGAGCGGAGTCATGCCGATGTGGCGGTGA
>JAIXVB010000459.1 GCA_027483245.1 Verrucomicrobiaceae bacterium
AAACTGTGTCGATGCTCAGGGCAGGGGCCGAGTTTCTTGAGGGCGGCCTGATGGGCGGGTGTGGGGTAACCTTTGTGGATCTCAAAGCCGTAACCGGGATGCAATTCGGCGAGTTTCACCATGAGGCGATCGCGCGTGACTTTGGCGATGATGCTGGCGGCGGCGATGGAGTAGCTGAGGCTGTCCCCTTTCACCAAAGCGATCTGGTGCATGGGGAAGTCGCGAACGGGTTTGCCATCGATCAAGACCGCAGTGGGACGGGGATCGAGGGCGAGGGCACAACGGCGCATGCCGAGCCAGGTGGCCTGGAGGATGTTGATGCGGTCGATTTCCTGAACGCCGATCAGCTCGCAGTGCCAGCGGATGCGTGAGTCCCGAGTGATCTCTTCAAAGAGGCGTTCGCGCTTGGCTTCGGTGAGCTGTTTGGAATCATTGAGCACGGGGTGTTCGTAGTCCTCAGGCAAGACGACGGCAGCGACACTGACGGGGCCTGCGAGGGGGCCTCGGCCCGCTTCATCGATGCCGGCAATGATGCGATGACCGGCAGTGCGGAGGAGGGTTTCATGTTCGAGGCTGGGCATGCAGCACTGATAAAAAGGAAGTGAGCCCTGAGAAGTGAGAAGTGCTGACTGATCCTGGGGCTGGGGAGCGTTGGTTTGGCTGGATGAAAACGTTCCTTCTCTTCGCGCTGATGACTTCCTGTCTGCATGGCCAGACACTGACCTCAACTCTCAAGGCAGGTTTTGCCGAACGGGACATCACGCCTGACATCGGCATGGAGCAGCCGGGCGGGTATGGGAAGTCCTTTCATCTGAAGTTTCACGATGCCTGCAAGGTGCGTGTGGCGGTCTTTGAGGAGGGCAAGAAACGGGTGGCCTTGGTCGGCTTAGACACCTTGGTGGTGCCTCGAAAGGTGGTCCTGGAGGCGCGTGTACGGATTGAGAAGGAGCTGGGCATTCCTGGAGACTCGGTGATGATCGGGGCTTCTCATTCGCACTCCTCGGGGCCGGTCGGGATGGTGATGCCAGGGGAGTATGACGGCGCTTCGGATCTGGTGAAGAAGCTGGCCTATGAGGACTCATCCTGTGCCGATCGTGGATTCCTCCAACGAGTGACGCATGAGATTGTGGAAGGCACACGTGTGGCCTTTTCGGCGCGGGTGCCTGCGCAGTTGAGCTTTGGGTTTGGTCACGAAGACAAGGTCGCTTTCAACCGGCGGCTGCGCATGAAAAATGGTCAAAGCTGGAGTCATCCAGGAGCGGGCAATCCGGACATGATCGAGTATGCGGGTCCGATCGATCCGCAGGTCGGTGTGGTGGGGGCCTGGGATCTTCAGGGGCAGTTGCTCGGTGTCATGGTGAACTATGCCTGCCATGCGACGACCAACCCGGGTGGTATCTCGGCGAATTGGATTTATCATCTCGAAAAAACCATCCAAGGGGCACTGGGCACACGCGCGCCGGTGGTTTTCCTGCAAGGAGCCTGCGGGGATGTGACACAGGTGGACAATCTGAGCCCGCATCGGCGTCCTGGACCGGAGGAATGGTCGCAGCTGGTGGGAGGGCGTGTCGGCGCTGAGGCGGTGAAGGTCTTGATTTCCAGTCCGCGAGGCACGGAGATCCCGTTGGATAGCCGACAAAAGGTGCTGGCCATCCCGCGACGCAAACCTTCCCCGGCACGGGTGAAGCGTTCGCTGGAAATCCTGCAAGCGGGGAAACCCAAGGGCGATGTCACGGAGTGGCTTTTTGCCAAAGAGATCGCGATGCTGGATCATCTCTGCAAGGTCACGCCGACGGTGGACAGTGAAGTCCAGGTGATTCAGGTGGGGCCTGCGGCCTTTGTCAGCAATCCGGCGGAATACTTTGTGCAGTTCGGATTGGACATCAAAAAGGGCAGTCCCTTTGCCTTCACCTTTCCGGTTGAACTGGCGAATGGCATTGTGGGTTATGTGCCGACAGAGGAGGCGTTTGGGCCTGCTGGGGGTGGGTGTGAAACGCGCCTCACGGCTTACAGCAATTTGGTCATCACCGCTGGACGGGAGATGGCGGAGACGGGCATCGCGCTGACTCGGGAGCTGAAACCTGCACCCGCTCCGCAGTTCGCTCCCGCACCGCTTTTTGGTAAGCCCTGGAGTTATGGCAATGTGCCGCCTGAGTTGGAGTGAGATCGCTGGTAAAAAGGGCTGCTTGCGAGTGTGATCTTTTCATTGCTCGGAGTTTGGGCAAAGATGTGCTGCGCTCTGAGAGAGCCCTGACTTCCCATGACTCGTCGTCACCTCCTCGCCACTCTCCTCACAGCCACGACCACCGCTGCTGCTGGGGCCGCTACCAAGGCACCACGATTGGGTTTGGGAATCAGTTCTTACACACGCCGCTGGCGTGGTGAGTATTCCAGTTTCAAGACCCCGCCTTTCAGAACGGTCCTGGATGTGCTCGATCATGTCCGAGGGCTCGGGATTGGGTCGCTGCAAATCGAGGTGAGTGATTGGACCTTGGATTTGGCCAAAGACATCCGCCAGACCTGTGAGTCCTATGATCTGGCCATCGAGGGCAGCGTGTTGTTGCCTCTGAATGAAGGCGATACCGGGCGCTTCGAACGCGAATTGCGCACGGCTCGCGAGGCTGGGGTGACGATTTTTCGTAGTGCTCAGGGTGGACGTCGATATGAGGTCTTCACGCGTCGCGATGACTTCGATCAGTGGCAGGCGCGGGCCTTGCGTTCCATGGCTTTAGCGGAGCCGATTGCCCGGCGTCTCAAGGTGCGTGTGGGCATTGAAAATCACAAGGATTGGCAAGTGGCTGAGCTGGTCCGTGCGCTGACTTCGATCTCCAGCGAGTTTCTGGGAGCCTGTGTGGATACGGGGAACAGTGTGGCTCTTTTGGAGGATCCCATGGAGGTGGTGCGAGCCCTGGCTCCCTTTGCAGTGACGGTTCATTTGAAGGATGTCGCGGTGCGTGAAAACCCTTTGGGATTTCTGCTCAGCGAGGTGCCGTTGGGGCAGGGGTGTTTGGATCTCCCTGAGATCCTGCGCGTGCTCCAGGCGGCTCAGCCAGCGATGCGTTTTCATTTGGAAATGATCACGCGTGATCCGCTGCTCATTCCCTGTCTCACGGAGGCTTATTGGGCCACCTTTCCGGACAAACCCGCCCTCCATCTGGTCAAGACACTGGCCTGGGTCCAGGCGCAGGCTGCGGAGAAGCTGGTGAAGATCAGTGGCCTCTCCAATGAAGCGGCGCTGAACCTGGAAGAGGAGCAGATTCAATCGAGCCTGCACCATGCCGGGCTGCACCTTGGTTTTGATCAAATCCAAGTTCGCAAACCTGGAACCAACCCGGAGAAATAAAAAGCCCGGAGCGCTTTCACGCTCCGGGCTGAGTGGATCAGGCGAGGGCCTAAATCAGATCAATGCTCGTAACCAGACTCACCGTGTTCGGCGAGATCGAGACCGATCTCTTCAACTTCGGGTGTTGGGCGGAGACCGACGATGAGCTTCACGACAACCGTGATCACCAGGGTGGCCACCACGCTCCAGACGATGGTCAGAGCAACGGCTTTGAGCTGTTCCATCAAGAGACCTTCTTTGAGGCCAGCGATGATGGAGTTGGCTTTTTCGTCAGCGAATACACCGGTCAGGATGGCACCCATTGTGCCGCCCACGCCGTGAACACCGAAGGTGTCCAGAGCGTCGTCGTAACCGAGGATTTTCTTCAGGTAAGCAACGGCGAGGAAAGGAACCACACCAGCAGCCACACCCATGATCACAGAGGAGGTTGCGGTGACGAAACCTGCACCAGGAGTGATCACCACGAGACCTGCAACGATGCCCGAGCAGAAGCCCAGCACAGATGGTTTACCACGAGTGATCCATTCCATGACAGCCCAAACGAAACCAGCGGTGGCAGCTGCCAGCGTGGTGGTCATGAAGGCGTTGGAAGCGATGCCATCAGCACCCAGAGCAGAACCGGCGTTGAAGCCATACCAGCCGACCCAGAGCATGCCTGTGCCGACGGCGCAGAGCACCATGCTGTGAGGAGCCATTTGTTCCTTGCCGAAACCTTTGCGTTTGCCAAGGAGGATGCAGAGAACCAGAGCGCTCCAACCGGAGGTCATGTGAACCACGGTGCCACCAGCGAAGTCGATGGCTTTGATCGTAGCGTCAGGATTCAGAGGACCGCACATGAAGCCCGTTGTGCTCCAGACCATGTGAGCGAAGGGGAAATAAACCACGAACATCCAGATAGCGACGAAGACCAGCACGGAGATGAACTTCATGCGCTCAGCGATGGCACCCACGATCAGAGCAGGTGTGATGATGGCGAAGCTCAGCTGGAACATGGCCCACATGGCATCGGAGATCCACCAGTAGCCAGCGCCGGAAGCGTATGGGGACACGCCTTCAAGGAACTTGTAGGTCATGTCGCCGATGAAAGGCTTTGTGGGGCCGTCACCGCCGCCGAAGGAGAGGCTGTAACCGCAGGCCCACCAGAGGATGGTCACCAGACCGGCGATGCCCATGCACTGAGCGATCACGGAAAGGATGTTCTTTTTGCGGACGAGGCCACCGTAGAAGAGAGCCAAACCTGGGAGTGTCATGAAGATCACCAGAGCTGTGCTGGTCATCTGCCAAGCATTGTGACCAGGTCCAGGGCCAGCGATGTTTGACTTCCATACCGTATCACCATCTTTACCGGCCTGACCGTTGGTCACGTATTTCTCCAAGTCGAAGATGCGTTGTTCCACAGTGGGAGCTGCGGGCTCAGCTTCAGCGGCGGGAGCAGCGGGTTCAGCAGCGGGTTCAGCAGCGGGGGCCGCGGCAGGCTCAGGAGCCGGTGCGGGGGCTGGTGCAGCAGCAGGCGCCGGGGCGGGCGCTGGTGCTGCGTCTTGGGCATTAAGGTCGCCGGTCAGGAGAACGGCGGATGCCAGGAGTCCGCACGTGAACGTGCGCCAGTGGGGCAGGATTCGCATCATGTTTATGGGTTGGGATCGGTGTTGTTAGAGAAGGTGAAATATTGAGATAGACCCCAAATTGCACCGTTGTCTGAAAAGAAAGCAAAGCGCGTGCCAAGTTTTGGATTCGTTTCCAAATGCGCGTTTCACACCGTCCATTTCACTCTCAAATTTGAGGCGTCTTAGACAGGCTTTCTTGGCCCGAACGACGCTTTAGCAGACTCTAAATGGAATGCTTATTTTGGGCACTGCAGCACGTTTTCGCGAGGCCATCTTGGGCGGCTTTTTTTGGGAGCTGAAGGGCGGCTTAGGCTCGATGTTCAGCTCGAAATTTCCCAGGCGTCACACCCGTGCGTTTGCGAAAGGCTTCCGCCATGTATTGTGTGTGGTTGAAGCCTGTGCGGGCTGCAATTGCGTCTAACGTCAAGTCTGTCTGTGCCAGGAGCTGCTCGACCGCGGCAAAACGCAGCCGGGAGATTTCTTCGCCCGGACTGCGGCCGATGAGAGCACGCAAGCGACGCTCGAGCACGCTGCGAGAGAGGCCTGCTTCACGAGCCACTTTGAGGACATCGAGATCGGGGTCGGTGCAATGTTGCCGGATGAAACGCAGGGCTTTCGATAGACGCGGATCTTCGACAGCGACGATGTCTGAGGACTGCCGCACGATGATGTCTCCTGGTGGCAACAGGGTTTGTGCAGGTTGGGCGACGGTGGGTTCCTGCATGAGGGCGGCCAGCATGCGTGCGGCCGTGTGACCAACGGCTTGACCTCGCAGTTGCACGCTTGAGAGCGGTGGCCAGGCCGTTTCGCAGAGCATCTTGTCATTTTCAGCACCGACAACGGCGACTTCTTCGGGAACCGACAAACCTGCACGGCGCGCTGCATCCAAGACCCAGAAACCGAGTTGATCGTTGGTGGCGAAGATTCCCACGGGGCGTTCCAGGCTCAGCAACCAATCGGCGAGGGCTTGCTGATGCTGATCCCAACGTGCGTAACCTGGGTCTTGCGGGCTTGTTTGAAACAGAGCGCAGCGGTGCCCGCGCTGCACGAGTGTGGCGGAGAAATGATGACTGCGATCCAGAAAGAATTGCTCGGAGCCATCTTCACAGCAGGCGAAACGCTGAAAGCCACGATTCAAAAAATGCTCTGCCACGCGAATGCCGACCAGACGATTGTCCATGCCGACAAAAGGAAACGGATGCTTCAGCACCGTGGTCCGCAGCTCAATCACCGGAAGGCCGGTTTCAGTCAGGTGACGGAGTGAATCGGTATCCACCGTGCGAGCCAGAATGCCATGTCCGGGCCAATCTTGAAGCCAAGTGGGGAAGCTGGATCGGAGATCCCTGGGCTCGAGGTAGAGCGACCAGGGCCCCTGTTCAGCAACATAACGCCGGATGCCACGAACGATATCGCGCCCGTAAGAGCGGGAGGTATCCACCAGCACGGCGACCTGGGGGATGCCTTCGGGCATGAGTCGATCAGTGAAGGTGACCGCGATGGAACTTGGCTCAGTGCTTGACGTCTGCGCTGGCGGCTTTCACGGGGCCTTTGTTCGCAGGGGCAAATTTAGCGACCATGAAGGCGCCGCAGGCAGCCAACACGATGCCGGTGACGAATTGCCAAGGAAGTGCTTTGAGTCCGCCTGCGGGTGGGTGCAAAAGCATGGCAACGACCGTGTTCACAATGGGAGCGCCAGCGAAAACGATGGGCATGACGGCGGCAGGCGCGGCACCTTTGTAAATGGCAGCGGCAGCTCCCAGGGCGAGCACGAGCGTGAAGGCACCCAAGGCACCTGCAACACCGGCGATGAAACTCCAGGACATGCCACTGCCGGTGAAGCTCCAGTTTGTGCCGCGCTGCCAGAGGACAAGCACGGGCCCGAGAACGGCGACAACGAAATAAGCGATGCCCACAAACAGGAAGGCCTTCAGTCCTGCATTGGCGCTCTCAGGACCAGGAATGGTGCCATCGGGCATGAAGCCACGGCCTTTGTGGAGGAGGACGCCATAGACGCCCCAGGAGAGCACGGTGAGCAGGGCGAAGGTGAGCCAGGTCATGTTGGATTTTTGGGTTGGAGAATTCACGCCGGTGGGAAACGAAGGTGACAGGCTATTTGGATCAAAAAGCTATCAGAACAACGCCTTTCTCCTGAAGAGCTCTTGTGGGCACTGGATTTTGGGCTTGAAACAATCCTTTGGACTTAACCCTTGCGAAACGAAAACTACTTGGCAATATCGCCAAGCAGATGACGGGAACTCTTCCAACTCCGATTTCGACCGAAACGATTGCGCGTCGTGTCGCGGTGATCAAAGCCTTGGCGCATCCCTCACGGATGCTCATCGCCGAGACGCTGATGAAAGGTGAGAAATGCGTGTGTGATCTCCAAGCGCTCGTCGGGGCTGACATGTCCACGGTTTCCAAGCACCTGACGCTAATGCGCAGTGCTGGAGTGCTGACCTGTGAAAAGCGTGGCCTGAATATCTATTACCGCCTCGCCTGTACCTGCCTCGGCTCCTTTTTGCGCTGCCTGGATGAACTGGCTCCCGACTCGGAAGCCTGTGGCACGAACTGCTGCGATTGAATTTAAACCACCCCTAACCTCATGAATATCACTGAATTTCTCTCTCATTTGAATGCCCATGCCGACAAGCCCTTGCTGTTTGTCTTGCCTGATGGCGGCTTCATCCCTGCGCACTTTCACATCACCGAAGTCGGCCATGTGAAAAAGAACTTCATCGACTGTGGGGGCACGCGCCGCAGTACAGAAAGTTGTCTTCTGCAAACCTGGACGGCTGATGATACAGAGCATCGATTGATCGCAGGCAAGCTGTCGATGATCTTTGGCAAAGCCGGCGATGTTTTGCCGACTCAGGAACTGCCGGTGGAGGTGGAGTTTGAGGACTTCTCGGTCAGCCAATTTCCAGTGACTGACGCGCAGGTCATGGAGGGTTCTTTGGCTTTTCAGCTGGGGCTGAAGCATACGGATTGTCTGGCAAAGGAACTCTGCCTGCCCGGTGTCTGTGGCCCAGCGCCCAAGGTCAATCTTCTGGGATGTGCTCCGGGGGCAGGCTGCTGCTAAAACCACGAACTCTTACTGATTGAATGAAACCACGAGTCTTGATTCTTTGCACCGGCAACTCCTGTCGCAGTCACATGGCTGAGGGCATTTTGCGTCAGGCCGCAGGCGATTTGATCGAGGTGCACAGCGCCGGGTCCAAGCCTGCCGGTTACGTGCATCCAAAGGCCATCGCTGCGCTTGCTGAAATCGGCATCGACATCACAGCGCACACGTCAAAGCACATGAACGAGTTTCTGGATCGTGACATCAGCACGGTGATCACGGTCTGTGGCAATGCGGATCAAGCCTGCCCGATGTATCCAGGGCAATTGAATCGCTATCATTGGGGCTTTGATGACCCCGCTCATGCCACGGGCACTGAGGAAGAAATCATGGCTGAGTTTCGCCGTGTCCGGGATGAAATCCGCCTGGTGTTTGGGGCCTATGCAGCGGGTCTGCGCGAGGCCTCGGGCCTTCAATCCTGAGTTTCGTCATGAGTCTGCCCCGCTGGTTTTTGGGTGAGTTGATCGGCACTTTTTTGCTGGTCTTCTTTGGCTGTGGCAGCGTCTGCTCCGCCGTTCTCACGGGCTCCCTCGTGGGTGGGTTTCAGGTGGCCATTGTCTGGGGGATGGGAATCATGCTGGCGATTCATCTGACCTCTTCGCTGAGTGGCGCGCATCTCAACCCGGCGGTGACGCTGGCGCTGGCGGTGTGGCAGGGGTTCCCGAAAGCGCGCATTCTGCCTTACATGTTGGCACAGATGGTGGGGGCCTTTTTGGCTTCGGCGGTCTTGTTTTGGGTCTATAAAGATGCCCTGACGGCCTATGAAACGGCGCATCAAATCACTCGCGGTGCACCTGGCAGTGAGGCGTCAGCGATGATTTTTGGCGAATTTTTTCCCAATCCTGGTGGAGCTCCGCTGACGGACTTGGTTCGATCACGGATGTCGCCTCTCCGTGCTTTCATGGCGGAGGTCATTGGAACGGCGGCCCTGCTTTTTGTGATTTCGGGGCTGACCGATGCGCGGAATCCGAACCGCCCTGGCCTTCTCACTGCGGCAAGCATTGGGTTGACGGTCATCCTGCTGATCTGCCTCCTGGGACCGCTGACCATGGCCTGTTTCAATCCCGCCCGTGACCTCGCACCTCGGCTTTTTTCCTCGTTGGTTGGCTGGGGGAGCGTGCCTTTCACGGCCAATGGGCTGGGCTGGCTAACCGTGTATGTGATTGCCCCCTTCTTAGGTGGGTTGATCGGGGCTGGACTGTACCGTTTAAGCCTCCAGAAGGCTTTTCAGGAAGTCCAGTAATGGATTAAATCTTTCCATTTCATCGCTGGCACGCGCCATGCTTTGGAGCCAAAGGACAACCAGCC
>JAIXVB010000574.1 GCA_027483245.1 Verrucomicrobiaceae bacterium
GTGAATTCACGCAGTTGCAGGTAATCAATGTCCTGCGCAGGCTCATAGCCATCGACCAAAATCGCGCGGATCATCTGGGCAAATTCCCAGCCGCCAAGGCCGTGAAAGATCAGGACGTCCAGCAGCCCATCTTGATTCGAGGCTCGCGGGAAGACTTGCACCGGGCCTCCGTAGTGTTTCCCCCCGCCGACGAGGACAATGGACCCATGCAGCGCTGGCCGCCCCTCAATGTTCACCGAGAGCACCGGTGGTTTTCGAGTCAGCACCTGCATGGCAGACATGACGTAACTCAGGGGTCCAAACTTTTTTTTGCTCTCCCACGTGGTCTCCTGGATGATCTCCGCGTCAAAGCCGACTCCTGCCAGTTGGACGAAGTATTGCTCATTCGCCTGCCAGAGGTCGATCTCGCGCAGCCGTCCACTGGAGATCATGCGCCAGCATTCGCTGATGTCTGAGGAGGGCAGGCCCAGCTCGACGGAAAAGACGTTCATCGTTCCCACGGGCAACACGCCGAGAGCGGTGTGCTTTTCACCCGGGGCACGCTGGGCATTCACTTGGCTGATCCCCTGGAGCACCTCATTCATGGTGCCATCTCCCCCTGCGGCGACGATGAGTCCCCGGCCTTCGCGAGCCAGTTTTTCGGCGATGATCGTGGCCTCTCCAGGACCGGATGTGATGATCAGCTCGGGCTCTGGAGACAAGGCACGGATGGCGTTTTCACGCGCCGCAGCCTGAGTGCTGCGGGCGGCGGGGTTGAGAATGACAGGGATACGATCAGACATGCCGGGCGCGGTTATGCGGCAGGATACGCCTGAGCACAAGTGACAGTCTGCCCCAGTGTGAGACCATGCGAAACGCCCAGCCATCGCCGGGCTCTCCAGGGTTTGCTTTCACCTCTGAAAGGCGCGGCTTTTGGATGGGGCAGCGTGGAAAATTCGGTTTTCCGATTTCGGATTCCCGTCTTATCACATCTGACCAACCATGAAAGACGACCCCTCTGTGCCTAGCGATGCGCGTTTTGAAACCCGGGCCATCCATGTCGGTCAGGATTACCGCAGTGAGACGGGTGCCGTGATCCCGCCGATCTACATGACCTCGACCTTCGAGACCGGCAATCCAGGAGCTTTCGACTACACCCGCAGTGGCAGCCCAAATTTCCGCAATCTTCAGACGACCCTGGCCAGTCTGGAGAACGCCCAACACTGCACCGTCTTCGCCAGCGGGGTGTCCGCCATCACGGCCATCGCCTTCGGCCTGAAGGCGGGAGACACGGTCCTTTCCGAACAAAACATCTACGGCTGCACCTATCGCCTGTTTGAGCGCGTGCTGCGGAAGTTCGATGTGCACATCAAGTATGTGAATCTGGCCAATCCAGCGAACTACGCGCTCATCAAAGAACTGAAACCCGCGCTGGTCTGGCTGGAATCACCGACGAATCCGCTGCTGAAGATCCTGGACATCTCGGCCATCGCCAAGGCCGCGCATCAGGTGGGCAGCACGGTCGTGGTGGACAATACCTTTGCCTCCAGCCTGCTGCAGCAGCCGCTGGACCTGGGAGCTGACCTCTCCCTGCTCAGCACCACCAAATACACCAATGGGCATTCCGACGCCCTCGGAGGTGCCGTTTGCTCGAACTCGGACGAGTGGCAGGAAAAGATGATCTTTGCCCAAAAGGCCCTCGGTTTGCAACCGAGCCCCTTCGATACCTGGCTGGTCTCTCGCGGCGTGAAAACCGAAGCGCTGCGCATGGAGCGCCACAGCGCCAATGCCCTGGAACTGGCGACACGGCTGGAGAAACGCAAGGGCGTGAAAAGCGTGCGTTACCCCTTCTTGCCCTCGAATCCTCAGTTTGAACTGGCGAAGAAACAGATGCGCGCTGGTTCAGGCATGCTGCTGGCAGATTTCGGCCACACGCAGGACGCCGCGCTGGCTTTCATCCGCAAGCTGCGCCTCTTCACCCAGGCGGAGAGCCTCGGCGGCATCGAATCCCTGGTTTGTCACCCTGCGACCATGACCCACGCCTCCATCCCCAAGGAAATCCGTGAGGAAGCCGGGGTCACCGATGGCCTCATCCGCTTCTCCGTGGGCATCGAGCACGTGGAGGATCTGTGGGCCGACATTGAGCAGGCGCTGACCCCTTGAGCCAGTGCTCAGGTCCAGGCCTGACGCAAGAGCCGGAGGAAATTGCCACTCAGGATGTTCTCGATGTCCACCTGCGTGTAACCGCGCCGTTCCAGCATGTCTGGGAGCCGCGCGAGATCTGCGATGGTGTCCAGGTCCTCCGGGGTCTGCTCCGTGCCGTAGCCACCATCCAGATCCGTGCCAAGCCCCGAGTGCAGGGCATTTCCGGCCAGCTGACAGACGTGGTCGATGTGATCACACAGCACCTCCAGTTTCAGCCCTGTCTGTTGCGGCGTCGTCTTACCCCGCACCCAGCCCGGGATCATCATCCAGGCATCCAGCGCCGCTCCGATCACCGCCCCACGCTCGATCAGCGCCTTGAGCTGATCATCGCTAAACTGACGCACATCCGGCACCAGCGCGCGGCAGTTGGAGTGGCTGGCCCACACCGTGCCCTGAAACAAATCCAGCGCCTGCCAAAAGCACCCATCCGAGAGATGTGTCACATCCAGGATCATGCCCAGTCGATCCATTTCCTGGATCAATTCTCGCCCGCCCGCAGGCAGCCCGCCCACCTGATCATGACCGAGCGCGTAGCGGCACACGCCATAGTGCGCAGGCCCCAGAGCCCGCAAACCCTGCTCCCAGTGCCGCTCCAGATGCCCCACACTGCGCAGGCTGTCCGCGCCCTCCAAACTGAGGATGTAACCGATCGGCTTCGAATCTGCCGGTTCACCATCGGTCCAAAGTTTGATCATCGCCTCCAGCCCACGTCGGTCCGTGATCTGGCGCATTTGCTCACACTCCTCCATGGCGCGATACCAGGCCAACTGCCCCTGAGTCTGCGCGTAGGCCTGCTCTGGCGACATCCAATTTGCCATCGGCCGTGCCCCCACCATGCAGCCCGCCAGTTGCGTCGCCACACAGAGCCCGATCTGCGCCTGACGCATTTCAGGAAACGCCGTCGTCCCTGCCGCGCGCCCCTTCAGATCGATCAGGCCTTTTTCACGCCGTCGGATCTCCGCCACCGGCAGCCGCAGATCTCGATTGTATTCCAACGCGTTGAGAGACAGGTCCAGATGGGCATCAAAGGTCAGCATGAGAGGTCAAGAAAACGCACCCTGAACTCCATTGCTTGCCCCACAACCCGCATCCCCTGTGTTCTTTTGCAGCGCTGGCCCAAACGATGCGGCTAATAACGCCAGGGACCAAAACGCCTACGATCTCGAAATGTGAGTTGTCACGGCAGGCAAGGGCGCTCCAGTGCGCCGATGCGCGCCAGTCTTCTCTTTTGCCTCACGCTTGCTTTCAAGGCGACTCTTCTTGCCAATCCAATCGCCATCGACTCGGAAAGACGAAACTATGACATGACTGCAGAAAAGGTGGTCGTGAACGTGAACGCAGACCATTCACAGGTCACGGGTGATTATGTCTTTGCTTTGGGTAAAGATTTCACCCCTGAGACACCAGACATCTATGTTGAAATTTCCGTGCCGGTGATCCTCAAAGAAAAAGATGTCGCGAATTACACCGCCAAATGGGGCAACCCACAGCTGAGAGTGCAAAACCAGATATTCACATGCAAGCATCGATACACTTGGAGCCCTGTGGATGCTCATTCCGAGGATCACGTGGAATACTTTGAGGCCCGGGTACCGCTGAAAATCCTTTCGCAACGGTTCGAAGTGCATGTCAGCTACATCCAGCCTCATTTGCCCTGGCGCGTGTCCGCTTATTTGCCCATGCTACCACCTGCTGAGGGCTTGCCCGCAGAGGTCCGCTTCCAAGCTGGCGAGAGGATGCATCTTCGCAGAGTCGGTGGGTTTTCTTTTTTTAAACCCAAAGTCAGCGAATTAAGTTTCACGCCTGAGGATCGCAAAATGATCAAGGTCAAAGCCATCAGAGAGTAGCCTTTTCAATGGATCAACCACCACAACTCACATCTCGATGAAACTCAGCTTTCTGATCGCTCTCATGCCTGCCTTTGCCCTCGCCCAATCGCTCCCCTACCCTGAGACTCGTCAGGACCCCTCCGTCACGGATGACTATCACGGCACGAAGGTCGCCGATCCTTACCGCTGGCTCGAGGACGATAACAGCGAGGAAACCAAGGCCTGGGTCAAAGCACA
>JAIXVB010000231.1 GCA_027483245.1 Verrucomicrobiaceae bacterium
ACGTGCCTGCTTTTGCCCTGCAGCTGGTTCTTGGTGGCATGGCGAAAGAAATGCTTCTCACCAGCCAACGGGCCCAGCCTCGTGTCGCCACGGATCTGGGTTACCGCTTTGCTTATTCCGACCTCAAGGAAACACTGGATCACCTCGTCTAGGCCTGACAAAGTTACTTTTTGTTCTCACTCATGCTCCCCGCTCCCCGTGCCGTTGTCGCGCTGTTCATCAGCTCTTTCCTTTCTGTTCACGCAGGCACCAGAGCCCCCACTGGTGCAGATCGTATCATCACGACAGTGGAGGATACACGCACAGCCTTCAGCAGCTTGGATTTTGGCTTTAAAGACACGGCGGACACTCCGCCGGATGCTTTTACCAACGTGGTCATCGCCAGTCTGCCTGAGGCCGGACGCGGCACGCTGTTCGTCAACGGCGTCGCGGCGACGGTCGGCCAGGTCGTGCGTGCCACGCCGGCGAGCACCTGGCAGGTGCTGGGCACACGCAGCGGTTATGGGGCATACGGTTCCTTGGCCAGCTCTAACGATGGGCGCCGCCTCGTCGCTTTCTTTGATGATTTCACCTCGGCCCGCACGCTTCAGACCTCCACGGATGCGGGCATGACCTGGACACAGCGGTTGGTGATTGCCTCCTCCAATGGCTTCGTCGCCAGCTCGGCGGATGGGATGATGCTCGCCGTGGCCAGCCCGGGCAATCGGATCTCCATCTCCAACGATGGTGGCGTGACCTGGACAGAGCGGGCCACGGCCTTGTACTGGACAGCCATCGCGATGTCAGACGATGGCACGCGCCTCGTCGCGGCCACGAGTGGCAATCGTCTCTACACCTCGGCGGATTCAGGCGTGACCTGGACGGCGAGGGAAAGCTCCCGTGATTGGTATTCGGTGGCCTGCTCGGCCTCCGGCACTCACATGCTGGCGAGCGTGAATTCGGGCAAACTTTACGTCTCCACGGATGCGGGTGTGACCTGGACGGAGCGTGAAACCGACCGCGCTTGGAGAAGTGTCGCCATGAGCGCCAACGGCAGCCGCATGGTCGCCGGGCGCATTGATGGCGGTATCTTGATCTCCAACGACTCCGGCACCACCTGGGCGGCCTCCACGAACATTGATCTCAACCCTTCCGTCGCCATCTCGGATGACGGGAACCTCATCCTCACTGGAGGTGTGGGGAACACCCTGCGTCTCTCCACGAATGGCGGCAGCACCTGGACCACGCTCGGCACCACGGCCTCCTGGGCAAATGTCGCCATGGCACCGGATGGCAGCCGCTTCTTTGCCCGCACAGATGATACGGAACTGAAGCTTTACACCTCCCACCCGGTCCTTCACTACCAGCCCGCGCAGGACAACGTCACCGACGCCGTTTTCACCTTCAATGTCGAGGACAGCGGCAGCGCCAACACGCGTGATCTTTCGGCGAACAAAATCACCCTGAAATTCACCCCGGTGAATGACACGCCAGTGCTGGCCACCCCCATCCCTGACCAGAGCAGCACGGAGGCAGTGGCCTTCAGCTACGCTTTTCCAGCGGGCACCTTCACGGACCCCGATCTCACGCCGTTCACCTACACGGCGACCCTCGTCGGCGGTGCGCCGCTGCCTGCCTGGGTGAATTTTACCTCGGCCAGCCGGACTTTCGCAGGCACGCCCAGAGCGGGAGATGTCGGCACGCTCAACATCCTGGTGACAGCTCGTGATCCTGGCGGGCTGACGGCGACGGATAACTTCCTCATCAGCGTGGCCAATGTGGACTACCCGCCGCAGGGCACGACACGCTCGCTCGCCATCGCGCCGAACATGACGCACACCTTTCAGCGTGCGGATTTCGGCTTCAGCGACCCGAACGATGTGCCGCCGAACCGCTTTGAGAGGCTTAGGATCACCGCCCCTCTGCCTGCGGCGGGCACGCTTCAGCTCAATGGCGCTCCGGTGACGGTGGGGGACAGCTTCAGCGTCCAGCGCGGCATCGCTGGCGGGACCTGGACGACTCAATTTCAAGTCTATGCCCAGCAGGGCATCGTCATCTCGGACGACGGCACCAGGATGGCCGCTCTCGGCAGCGGAGACGGCCCCTTCCTCTCCAGCGACAGGGGGCAAAACTGGACCGAGTCCGGGCCGGCCTTCAACAACTGGAACGGCCTCGCAGGCAGCAGCACCCTGAGCCATCTCGTGGCAGGTGTGTATGCGGATCAACTGCGCGTCAGCACCGATGGCGGCACCACCTGGACCGCTCGCGGACCCGCTGCCGGACAGTGGCGGGACACCGCCTGCTCGGCGAATGGCAGCCGGATGTATGCCGTGACAGATAACCTCAGCACCAACGGCACCGGCACGATTTATGTCTCCACGGACTCAGGCACGACCTGGACGGCGGCCACGGGCTACACCCCGCAGTATTGGAACAGCATTGACTGCTCGGACGACGGGCTTTTTGTCGTGGCCTGTGGGGTTCAAACAGGGCCCGCACCAGGCCAGCTCGTGACCTCGAATGACGGAGGCCTCACTTGGCAGGTCCGGGAAGCGGCACGCCGCTGGTCCTCCGCAGCCTGCTCCGCCGATGGGCGCACCGTGATCGCCAGCGTGGGGCCTAGTGGCAAACTCTACATCTCCAATGATCGTGGAGAAACCTGGACGGAGCGTGAGAGCGCGCGCAACTGGACCTCCGTGGCCTCTTCCGCCTCAGGACGGCAACTTTTCGCCGTCGCCTTTTCCAGTGACCGCATTTATGCCTCCAATGATCGCGGCGTGACCTGGACTCCCGGTGGAAGCACGGCCAATTGGCTCCACGTCGCCTGCTCAGCGGATGGCTCCCTGGCCGCCGCACTCCGCAGCGGCCAGTATCCGGAGCTCTCCAGCGGCACGGCACCTCCAGCGCTGACCTTTACCCCGGCCGCGGGAACTTCCGCTGTGAATGCCTACGCCAAGCTGACCTTCCAGGTGGAAGACGACGGCGCAGCAGGCTCGAACCTCGATCTCACGCCAGATGAGCTCACGCTGAACGTCGGCCTGCTGAACTTGAGCCCCGTGTTTGCCAACCCGCTGGCGGATGTCGTGGTGAGTGAAGCCAGCCCGATGCTGATCCAGGTTCCAGCGAACCACTTCAGCGATCCGAATGCGGGTCAAAAGCTGACTCGCTCTGCCACGAAAGCCGATGGTTCCCCTCTGCCCTCCTGGCTCACTTTCAATCCTGCCACCGGCCTCTTCACCGGCACGCCGCAGGATGCAGATGTGGGCACCTTGATTGTCCATCTGAAGGCCACGGACGACGGCACCCCACCCCTCACGACCACAGATGAATTTCAGATCACGGTCCTGAATGTGGACTATCCGCCCCAGGCTCAGGACAAGACTTTCACTTTTGATGAAGGTCAGCCGCAGCTCTTTAGCGAATCCGATTTCAGCTTCAGCGATATCGGAGATGCCGTGCCGCACAGCTTCGTTGCCTTTAGAGTCACCGAGCTGCCTGTGAGAGGTGAATTCTGGGTGGATGGCATTGTTCCAAGTGTGGGTGACATCCTCTACATGCCTGTTGGCACCGTCCGCTACACGCCGCCACTGGGTGACTCGGGCACGCCTTATGGTAGGATCGGTTTCCAGGTCATCGACTCCGGTGCTGACGGTCAAAACATAGACCCCACGCCCAAATACTTCGTTCTCAACGTTAGGAAGCTACCCGTCGAGATCGCCGTGGAGCAGGCCAGCACCTCGCTCACGGATGGCACCTCCACGGTGGACTTCGGCACCTACTTTCTGGGCACTGGCGCAGAGCCTTCGCGGCCCTTCACGCTCTTCAATCTCGGCACGGGCGGCCTGCGCATCCTCTCCGTGGCCGTGGATGGACCGCAGGCGGCGGATTTCGAAATCGATTTCCTGCCCTCCGAGATCATTGCAGGCGGCACGAACAGCCCGCTGCAAATCAGCTTCCGCCCTGACAGCATCGGCACCCGCAGCGCCACGCTCCACATCGTCACCAATGACAC
>JAIXVB010000719.1 GCA_027483245.1 Verrucomicrobiaceae bacterium
GGGCTCCGTGCTCGCCGGTGGCGGCTGCGTATTGATATCCTTGACGAGGTTAACAACCTGATCCGCTGCCTGAGCAGGGCTTAGCCCGAGCATCGCGACTGCAGAGAGGTAGGGTAGGAGGGTTTTTTTCATGATTGTAAAGACAGGGTATTGACATGGCGGATTGAAGGCAATCCTAAAATCGGAGATGTTCACCGGTGCAGGTTGATGGGTGACACACTACTGAACCTAAGACAGTTGAACCCTGGTTCTGCTCAACCTTGTTGCTCTGTTCTTGCCCCGGCGGTCTTCTTCGTGCATAGACGCGACCCTTTTATGAGTCGCACGTTCAAACTCGCAGTCCTCCCCGGTGATGGTATTGGCCCTGAAGTCATGGCCGAAGCCATCCAAGTCCTCGATGCGGTCGCCGCCAAGTCGGGTCTGACCTTTGAATACAATCACCAACTCGTCGGCGGTGCCGCGATTGATGCCGTCGGCAAGGCTCTGCCTGCGGAAACGGTGGCTGCTTGTGAAGCTAGCGACGCTATCTTATTTGGCTCTGTCGGCGGTCCAAAATGGGAAAAGCTTCCGCCCAATGAACAACCCGAGCGCGGTGCTTTGTTGCCTTTGCGCAAGCATTTCGGCCTGTTTGCCAATCTTCGCCCAGGCATTTGTTACCCAGCTCTCACGGCTTCGAGCCCTGTGCGGGCAGACTTGGTCGAAGGTGGGTTTGATGTACTCTGCGTCCGCGAGCTGACCGGGGGGCTTTATTTTGGTCAGCCAAAAAGCCGCACGACGTTGCCCGATGGTGACATTGAGGTCATCGACACCATGGTTTACAAGAAGAGCGAGATCGAGCGCATCGCTCACGTCGCCTTCAAGGCGGCGCAACTCCGTGGAAAACACGTCACCTCCGTCGATAAAGCCAATGTGTTGACCAACAGCGTCCTCTGGCGCGAAACCATGGTCGAAGTGGCGAAACAATACCCCGATGTGACTCTTGCCCACCTTTACGTGGACAATGCGGCGATGCAGCTCATCAAAGCTCCTCGCAGCTTCGATGTGATGGTCACCGAGAATCTTTTTGGCGACATCCTGAGCGATGAGATGGCCATGATTTGTGGATCACTCGGCATGCTTGCCAGCGCGAGCTTGGGCAAACCCAAGGGTGACGGTCTTTATTTTGGTCTTTTTGAACCCAGCGGCGGCACAGCCCCTGACATTGCGGGTCTCGGCATTGCCAACCCAATCGCACAGATCCTTTCGGTGGCGTTGCTCCTGCGTTTCTCCCTGGGACTGGAAGCCGAAGCGGTTGCCATCGAGACGGCTGTTCGCAAGGTCATCGAGGACGGTTTACGCACCGGGGACATCTACACGGGCGCTCCTGGCACCCGAAAAGTGAACACTCGGGAGATCGGCAATGCGATCATCGCCGCGCTTTAAGCCAGTGTTTTGAAGCAAAGATCCGTTCTTTGCAACGAACTTGGGCTATGATTGTCTCACGCTGCTCTCACCCCGCGCCTTTTTCCACCCATGCCCACCTTTGCCTATCAAGCCTCAGATGCGACTGGAAGAGACGTGACGGGCACGGTCGAAGCGCCGGACCGCGCCTCCGCTGTCCGGCAGTTGGGTGGACGGGGTTTGCAGCCCTTCAAGGTTAGCGAAGCGGCGGCCAAACCCAACTTGCGCGGTGTCACCACGACCAAGCCGAAAGCGGGTGAAGTCGTCGATGAAAATACGCCGATCCGCCTCAGCAGCAGTCAGCTCCAACTTTTCACGGAGGAGCTTTCGGAACTGCTGGAGGCGGGTATGCGTTTGGAGGCGGCTCTGAAACTCATGGAGGGGAAGGGCACCACGGGCACCCACAGCCGCATTTCACGTCGCCTGGGAAATCTGATCCGTGAGGGTCACCCATTCAGCAGTGCTTTGCGTCAGGCCTCACCGTCGTTTGGAGAGCTTTTTTGCTCAGTCGCGGCTGCGGGTGAGGCAGGTGGCTCACTCGCGGAGTCCATGAAGCGTCAGGCGCAGTATTTGGCCAGTGTGCGTGAGATGAAGAGCCAAGTGGCCGTGGCGCTCATTTATCCAGGATTCCTCTTCTTCTCAGCGGTGGGGGTGACGATTCTGTTCACCACCTTCCTCATCCCGCGTCTCAGCACCATGATGTCGCGCATGAAAGGCGGCGTGCCCAAGGGCATCCAGATCGTCATGGCGGTCTCAGATTTCACCCGTGCCTACTGGTGGCTGATCCTTGCTGTCCTCGGCCTGATGGCGCTCGGTTTCTGGATTTGGTCTGGCTCGAAGAGCGGTCGTCCGGTTTGGGATCAGACCAAATTGCGCATCCCTTTCATTGGCAATGTGCTCATGGCCAGCTTTCACACCCAATTTTTGGAAACCCTCGCCTCGCTCTCCGGTGGCGGTTTGCCCTTGCTCAAAGGGTTGGAATTGGCCTCACGCGTCTCCTCGAATCAATACGTGCAGAGGCAGCTCGAAAACGTCATCGCTGGGGTTCGTGATGGGGCCTCGTTGTCGCGTGGATTGGAAAAGACAGCGCTGTTTCCGCTGAAATTGCTCGAGATGGTCCGCATCGGTGAACACACCGGAGATCTCAGTGGCACGCTCCGCCGCACGGCCGATCGCTGTGGTCGTGAACTCAGCAAGAGTCTGGAAAAAGTCATGGCGCTGCTCCAGCCTGTCATCATTCTGGTCATGGCCGGCCTTGTCGGGGTCATGGCTTACATGATGATTTCGGTGATCTTCCAGACCGTTTCAGCCCTGAAATCACGTGGCTGATCCTTCACACAAATACTTCATGACGATTGCCGAACGTTTTGGCATCTTAAAGACTCCAAGCATCTCCAGATTCAAATCTCCACCATGAAGATTCCTTCCTCATTCCACGCCGAGCGTTCCACCGTTCGTCCCCTCCGTGCTCTCCAGGCTGCCTTCACCCTCATGGAAATGATGCTGGTGCTTGCGATCATTGCCCTGCTCATTGCCATCGGTGCGGTGACTCTCGGAGAAGTGGATGAGAATGCCAAATTCACCACCGCAGATGCCCAGATCAACACGGTCAAAACGGCGGTTCAGATGTATAAGACCAACAACCGGGGGCTGCCTGTTCGTCTGGAAGATTTGGTCAATCCGCCTGCCAATGCCCGGGTGAAAAAAGCGTTCATCGAAGAGAGCGGCATCAAGGATCCTTGGGGCACCACTTTTCAATACCGCAGCCCAGGCAAGAATGGCAAAAGCTATGAAATTTATTCCTGGGGACCTGACAAAAAAGAAGGCGGCGGTGACGATGTCATTCCTGACTGAAGTCCCTAGCCTGCCATTCCGCTGAAAATCATGACGACGTCGTTTCCGCCTCTTCGACGCCATGGCTTCACGTTGATGGAGCTCATCGTCGTCATGAGCATCATGATGCTCATCATTGGCATCGGATTCGGCAGTTTTGCTTACTTTGATCAGGAGGACCCTTTTGAAAAGCCAGCTCAGAGGCTGACCACCATGTCCAAGTATGCGCTGAATACCGCCGTGCTTCAGCATCGTGGCATGACGATTCGGTTTGATAAAAACAGCTTCACCGTGCTCGGGGCGGAAGTGCCGGATGGCAGTCAGTATCAACTGCCCAAAGGCATGAAAGTGCTGATCAAACACATGGGCGGCAAAGGCTGGGAAGATGCCGAAGGTCAATTCTGGCATTTCGGTGAGCAGGGCATCTGTGAGCCCCTGCGTGTGCGTTTCGAATCGAAGGATGGCATTCGAGATTTGGTCTTTCACCCACTCACCGGAGGGACCGTGGATTGAACACCCCTGTACGCCCTTTTCGACATCTCCGCGGCATTCCTGCGGCGAGATCGTTTTCGACACAGGGCATGACCCTGCTGGAGATTGTTCTCGCCCTGGCAGTGTTCAGCATGGCGGCAATGGCCCTTGTCGGCACCCTGAATAAGATCGCCGATGCGGGTTCGGATTCGCAACGGTTGCTCGAGGTGGAACAATCGCTGGAAAGTTACATCGATGAATTTGGCAAGATGCCGCAAATTCGAGAACTCGAAGAAGACATCAAAGCCGATGCCGATGGCGTGGCTTACCGAGTGGTCATTCAACAGATCAAGGACCTGAAAAATCAGGAAGGGCGATTTCTGCAGAACATGTTCCGCATCCAAGTCACCGCCCGCTGGTATGAGGGCAAAGCCCCCATCGAGCTCCAAGCGGAGACGTTCCGTTATGCGGGGTCATTGCTTCCACCTTAAAGAAGGGATTCTCCATGAAGCACCTCCAACCACTCTCCAAAAGCAGCGCCTGTCGGTTAGGTGGCGTTGCAGGTTCTTGGGTCGCTCATGCCCGTTCCTCGGCCTTCACGCTGTTTGAGATGCTGATCTCTCTCTCCGCCTTTGTCATGCTCATGGGCGGCATCTTTGCCATCGCCAATGCCACGCTGGAACTCAGCAACGACATGGTCATTGCTCAGGACAATTCACTGGTGCGGCAGAACTTCATCAACTTCATCCGACGTTCCTTTCGCAATCTACCAGGAGAAGCTGAGGTGCGACTTTCGGTCCAACCACGAGGCGGTACGTATGTTCCCACGATCAACATCGTCAATGGGGGCTCCTCGTTCACTCCAGGCTCTTCCTTGCCTCCAGACACCAGCGTTGAGCTATTCGCCGACGAGCGGCCCGGGGGTTATTTGCGAGTCTCTCTGCGTGTGTTGGATGAACGCCAGACAGCTGCGGTGCGTTCCGGTCAGCCTGCGCGCCTATCTAAAGACTTGGATACCATTCCTCTATTAGATAACGTGGGACGCTTCGAATGGCGCTTTTACGATCACAGCACCAATCGCTGGGAAAATAACTGGAAAGAGCCTCGTCGTCCGTTGCTCGCTGAAATGACGCTGCGGCTCAACGATGGTTTTGAAACCCGCGCTGTGTTTTGGCTGCCGCCCGTCTTGCCGAATGCCGTCGCGGTCAATCCCGCCCCCGCTCCCATTCCCAATCAGAACAATCCTCCGCCTCAAAACTCGCCATGAGAATTCGCTCACGGCCTCCAATGAACCCAAACGGAGATGATGCTCTCTGTTCGGGGATGTTCATGCCCTCGGGGCGTCGCCTGAGGTCGAGACGTGAGCAGGGGGCGGCTTTGCTGGCGGTGCTGTGGGTGATCGCGCTGCTGATCGGCTTGGTTGCAGGTGCCTCCATGCTGTTGCTCCAGGACATCGACCTCGCTGCGACCAAACGGCAGGTCTTTCGGGCTCGTATGCTCTCCGAGCAGGCGCTTGCCATCGCGATGAATCCAGATGTGAAACCTGACGATCCCCTCCTGCGGGGTCAGGTGGCCGATGATGAGCGATATCTGGTGGAGATGACGGGAGAAGATGGCTTGCTCAATCCCAACACGTTGATTTTGCGGGAGGATCGCCAGACACTTCTGAACGTCTTCAAATACTGGGGCATGGAACTTCAGCAGGCCAATGTGCTCGTGGACCGAATGATCGACTGGGTGGATGCCGATCAGTTCCAGCGCATCACGGGAGCTGAGAGCAAGGCTTATGGTCGCAATGGCATGCCCTACAATCGCCCTTTTCGCTCGATTGAAGAGATGGCGCTCGTGCTTGGCATGGATGAAGTGGAGGTCGCTTACCCGCAATGGCGGACTTGGTTCAGTGTCTATGCAGACGGGATTTTGGATGTGAATGAGGCCCGGCCTGAGATCATCGCGGCGGTGACGGGGGCCGACATTCGGCTTGCCCAAAATCTACGCACGCAGCGACTCGGGCGTGATGGACTCCTCAACACCGAGGACGATCAACCCTTTCAAGATCTCGTCAGCGTTCAGGGCATCCTCTCACTGTCGGCGGCTCAACCAGGAGCGCTCGAAAGCATCTTGAAAGTCAGGAGTAACACTTACCGAATCTTGGTCAAAGTCGAGGTGGGTGATCTGAAACGTGAACTCGCCGCTGTTCGTCGGGGAGGTCTCAATGAAGGCACCTCCGCGCTGCTCTGGATGGGCGAGCGTTGAGCTGCGGGAAAGAGGACCCTGTAGATCTACGGGTAACATCGCAATGCTCCGTGGTTCTTCGGTGTCCATTTTTTCACACCAGAGTTTTTCACAAAAATTCAGGAATGTGAATAAATGGCTTGGCGGCTGCTTTGATTTCTGACAGCCTCCTAGAACCCCGTGATTCACTCACAAAAATCACAATGTGGACAAATCAATCTTGGCATCCCCAATGCGCCAAGATTCCAAACTCACCCCTCAGGGCAAGTCCACGCCCTCAACCCACCCCAACCGACATGGACCGCGACGACCACACTGATACCGTAGCTCCAACCCTCATCGAAACCCACGATCTCGGTTCCATTCCGCACCCTTCTCGATCTGCTGCTCCGCGAAAACGCAAAGCCGCCTCCAGTCACCGACATTCTGCCACCCCTGTGGGCACCAAGACCTTTGTTCTCGATACCAACGTGCTTTTGCACGACCCAGCCTGCATCAATCGATTCGCCGAGCACTCCGTTTGCATCCCCGTGGATGTGCTCAGTGAGTTGGATCGGTTTAAAAACGAAATGACCGAACGCGGTGCCAATGCTCGTGAGGTGCATCGGGCTCTGATGAAGACCTTTTCAGCTCCGGATGCCTCGGTCACCGATGGCGTGAAAACTGCGGGCGGCGGCAATCTCCGCATCGTGATCTATGATCCTGAAGTGGCCAAACGAGTCTCCAGTGTGCAGGAGTTCGAGCGCATTTTTCCCAGCATCGACAAAACAGATCATCGCATCCTAGCCTGTGCGCTTTGGCTGCGGGATCAGACCACTCCGCCGGTCATTTTGGTCAGCAAGGACCTGAACATGCAGCTGAAGGCCCGCGCTGTGGGCATCGAATGCGAGGACTACCTGCATGACAAGGTGGAGCCGCGTGAAGTTTCCAACTTCGACATCGCTCGGGTCGATGTGAGTTCCCATGAGCTTCAGCGCTTTGCCAGCAGTGGGAAAATCACGCTCAATCCTTCGCGCATCGGGGATGTGATGGCCAATGACTACGTGCTGCTCATGGCGGGTGAAAAGAGCTCGATGCCAGCCAAAATGAACTCCCAGGGTGAACTTGTGCGCCTGATGCACACCCCAGAGTCCATCAAAGTGGGCCAGGGGCGGAGCATCAAGCCCATGAACCTCGGCCAAGCCTGTCTGCTGGATGCCCTCATGGACCCGAACATCAGCCTCGTGACCTGCTACGGTCAGGCCGGCACGGGCAAAACCCTGCTGGCGGCTGCGGCTGGCCTTTCGCAGGTCTTTGGGCGCACTTATCAGGGGCTGACGGTCAGCCGTCCCATCGTTGCCATGGGGCAAACGGTCGGCTTTTTACCAGGGTCTCTGCAAGAAAAAATGCGCCCTTGGTTGCAACCTGTCTATGACGCGCTGGACCTGCTCATGCGGCCCACGGAAACCCAGCAAGGTCCGCAGCGGAAAAAGAATCGTTTTTTACCGGAGCGCCAACCTGCACAGACGGAGGCGGCCGCGCCCTATGACAGCCTGATCCAGCAGGGGGTGATCGAGATCGAGGCTCTCTGCTACATCCGTGGACGCAGCATCCCGGATCGGTTCTTTGTGCTGGATGAAGCCCAGCAGCTGACGCCCCTGGAGGCCAAGACGGTGGTCACTCGCATGTCTCGTGGGTCCAAACTGGTGCTCGTGGGTGACCCGGCACAGATTGACAATCCGTATGTGGATAGCCGTTCGAACGGTCTCGTTTACACACGGCAGCGGATGCGGGGTCAACCCTTCGCCGCTCATGTGCCGCTGGCTAAGGGCGAACGTAGCCCGCTGGCTGAGGCGGGTGCCCGGTTGCTGTAGTCTTTTGCGTTGCCTCTTCAACGGCCCAGGTTCCCCGTGAATCTGGGCCGTTTTTGTGGTTGCTGAAAAAATTGATGAAACTGTCTGAAAGGGGCCGCGTTACATGGCGCGCATGGGTTCGTTGATCTCAACCCCCTTCGCCAAACCAACAAGAACACATCAAAAATCATGAAAGCGATCACCACGATCCTCTCCGTCCTGGCTCTCACCAGCTTCACCCTGAATGCCGCTGAAGGCGATGCCCCAGCGAAAAAGAAGGCCGATCCAGCCAAGGCCTTCGCTAAACTCGACACCAATAGCGACGGTTCCGTCTCCAAAGAAGAGTGGGCTGCCTCTCCTCAAGCCAAGAAAGACGCTGCCAAAGCTGACAAAATGTTCGCTGGCAAGGACAAGGACAAGGACGGCAAGCTGAGCAAAGAAGAGTTCACTGCTGCTCCGAAGAAAAAGAAGGCTGAATAATCGCGTTGAGAGCGGCGCACCAACTCGTCGTTTTCATTCTCAAACCGCATCCGTCAGAACCGGATGCGGTTTTTTGCTATCTGCGTTGGCTTGAAAGCCCGCTCATGCACCGAACGAATTATTCTCACCCATGCGTTGCCTTTTGATCCTCCTTACCTCCCTTGCTCTTCAAACAGTGAGCGCGGTGGACTACAGCACGCAGATCAAGCCCCTGCTGCAGGCCCAATGCGTGAAGTGTCATGGAGCTAGCACCCAGAAGGCCAAACTTCGCCTCGACACGGCAGCCGCCGCCCTGAAGGGAGGCGAACGGGGACCGAGCTTCCAGGCGGGCCGCGCTGAGGCCAGCTTGCTCTATCAGGTCGTCAGTGGCACGCATGGCGAGATCGCCCAGATGCCCTACAAGCGTGGACCGCTGGACTCGGTGCAAATGGAGCTTTTGAAAACCTGGATCAATGAGGGGGCCTTTTATCCAGCGGATGAAAAGCCCAGCGATGACCGCCACTGGGCTTACATCGCCCCAACTCGCCCCGCCGTTCCAGCCTCTGGCCATCCCATCGATGCCTTCATTCGCGCTCGGCTTGAACAGGAGGGCTTAACCGCGAGCCCACCTGCGGAACCCGAAACGCTGCTCCGGCGTCTGCACCTGGATCTCACGGGCCTGCCGCCGAGTGTCGAGGAAGTGGTCGCTTTTGAGGCGGGGCTGAAAACTCCCTCCAAGGTGATTCAAAGTGCTGTCGAAAAGCAACTCGCGAGCCCTCATTACGGCGAACGCTGGGGTCGCTGGTGGCTGGATCAGGCCCGTTACGCCGATAGCAATGGCTACAGCATTGATGCGCCACGCAGCATCTGGCCTTACCGCGATTGGGTGATCCGCGCGTTGAATGCCGATCAGCCTTTTGATGCCTTCAGCATCGAGCAACTCGCGGGTGACATGCTCCCTCAGCCGAGCCTGGCTCAACGCATCGCCACGGGGTTTCATCGCAACACCCAAATCAATCAAGAAGGCGGCATCGACAAAGAACAGTTCCGCATTGAATCCGTGTTTGATCGGGTCGCCACGACCGGCACCGTGTGGTTAGGCCTGACCATCGGCTGTGCGCAATGTCACGATCACAAGTTCGATGCCATCAGCCATGAGGAATACTACCGCTTCTTTGCCTTCCTCAACAACCAGGATGAGCCGACGATTCCCGTGCCGGATCCCAACCTGGACATGGCCAAGCTTAAAGCGGAGCAAATCGATCTCCAGGCCAAAATCACGCGCTACATGGAGCAGCATCAGTCGAGCTTCACCGAATGGGAATCCGAGCTGGGGCCCAGCAGCCGCGCCCTGCTGAGCAAAGATCAGCAAAAAGCGCTCAAGGTGCCGGTGGCCAAACGCTCCTTTTACCAAAAACGCACGCTTTTCACCGCAGGCCCGGGCGCAGCCGATCAGGCCTTTCGCTCGCTGAATGAGCGCCTCATGGAGGTGGACGCCCTGATCCGCAATGGCACCACGACGCTGGTGCTCAAAGAGCTGCCGCAACCCCGCAAGACCACGCTGTTCATCAAAGGTGATTTTACTCGGCCTGCGGGTGAAATGAAACCAGGCGTCCCGGCAGCGCTGCACGCTCTCAAAAAGCCAGCGCCCAATCGACTCGACCTCGCCCAGTGGCTGGTCAGCCGTGACAATCCCCTCACGGCACGAGTGATCATGAATCGTGTCTGGCAGCAGTATTTTGGCCGTGGATTGGTGGAGACCGAAAATGACTTTGGCACCATGGGCAGCCCGCCCACCCATCCTGAATTGCTCGACTGGCTGGCGGTCGAATTCATGGAGAGTGGCTGGAGCCTGAAGCACATGCACCGACTCATCGTCACCAGTGCCACCTATCAGCAGAGCTCCACGCAGCCGAATGCATCGCGTTCGGCGAGCCAAGATCCCAATAACCTGCTGCTCTGGCGGCAAAATCGACTGCGACTGGATGCCGAAATCGTCCGGGATGTGTGCCTGACAGCCAGCGGGATGCTGTCTCCGAAAATCGGTGGCCCTCCGGTCTATCCACCGATTCCCGAAGGCGTGATGAGCCTGGGGCAGGTGAAGCGCACCTGGCCTCTGAGCCAAGGCAGCAATCGTTACCGCCGGGGCCTTTACACCTTCGTTTTCCGCGCCACCCCGCCGCCAGGCCTGAGTGTGTTTGATGCGCCCGATGGCTTCAGCACCTGCACCCGCCGATTGCGCAGCAACACGCCTTTGCAGGCACTGAGCCTGCTCAATGACAGCTCGGCGGTCGAGTTTGCCCAGGCCTTGGAACAAATCATTCGCAAGGAAGGCCTGGAAGT
Organism: Verrucomicrobiaceae bacterium; assembly: GCA_027483245.1. GTDB lineage: Bacteria > Verrucomicrobiota > Verrucomicrobiia > Verrucomicrobiales > Verrucomicrobiaceae > Prosthecobacter. Next base: position 10,614 of record JAIXVB010000719.1, read on the forward strand.
CGCCTTTCGACGCTGCACTTCTCGCAAACCCACCGCTGAAGAAAAACAAACGCTCCTGACCTTGAAACCCAGTGAAGTGGCCCGCGTCTTACTCAATCTCGACGAAACCATCACCCGCGAGTGAGGCTCGGTTTCCCCCAAAAAAAACGCCTCTCAGTTTCCCAGGAGGCGTTTTCAAATCGGACGGATCAAGGGCGCTTCAATAAGGCACTCGGAAGATGTCACCGGTCTCTGGATCACGTGCCTTTTGGCCTGGACGCAGACCTTCGACACTGATGATCTTCTTTGGGTCCTTGGGGCTGTAAACAAACCCTGGCTTGCCGGGCACCGAGCGGGCAAAAGGTGTGTCGCCCGTGGCCGCTGGCGGGGTTGGAGTCGTGGGTGTCGTTGGGGTTGTGCCGGTTGGAGGCGTCGTGACCGTGGCACTGCCGCCAGGAGCGGGTGGTGTGACGACGAGTCCGCCATCGACACCCGGTGTTGTGGCAGGCGGAGTCTGGGCTCCACCGGGGATTTCTAGACGCGGATCGATGGGGGCCGTGGGGAAGGCGGCGCTATCGGGTGCTGGAGCGATGGGCTCCACGTAGCGGTTTTCATCCCCGTAGCGCGGTGGCTGATCGAGGGAACGACCGCCACGACCTGCGAAGGGGCGGGGTTCAGGACCGTAACAACTGGCGAGAGCCGCCGTGGTCACAGTGAGGAGGAAAAGATGCGTGGTGCGGGGCATCGGGAGGTTGGGTGGAGGGTTTTAGCTATTCACGCGCATTGGCATGAGCACATACAGGAAGTTGGTTCCTGTGCGCAGCACACCGGGACTGATTTCATCAATGAGATGCAGGTGGACCTCATCGGCATTGAGGTTCCGTAGCGGGGCCATGGTGAATTCAGGATTGAAGGCGATGCTGATGGACGCGCCTTTGTAGTTGATGGCGATGGTTTCACGGGCTTCACCGATGTCCGGGCTGCTGGCGATGATTTCGACCTGACCTGGAGTGAACTGAAACTTCACGGAGTTCGATTTCTCACTGGCCAGCAAGGACACACGCGAGATGGCTTTGAGGAAGACTTCGCGCTCCAGAGCGATGCGCTCCTTGGCTTCACCAGGGATGACTTGGCGGTAGTTGGGGTAATTGCCGTCGATGAGCTTGCTGATCAGTAGGCTGTCTCCCAGGTCAAAGCCGACTTGGCTGCCGGTCACGCGGATGATCACTTCACCGGTATCACCCAACAGGCGCGCCAGTTCGTTCACGGCCTTGGTCGGCACGATGATGTCGGTTTCTTGGCTCTGCGGGAATTCCAGCTCCTGCTCCACCATGGCGAGGCGGCGGCCATCGGTCGCGACCATCGTGAGGGAGTTGTTTTTGAAGGAGAACAGAATGCCGTTGAGCACGTAGCGGGTCTCATCGGTGGAGATCGCATACGAGGTCTTTTTCAGGCAATCGCGCAGGATCTGCTGGTCGATCTTGAATTCACGGGCGTCTTCAAAACGTGGCAACGCTGGGAATTCCTCACTGGTGAGGCCGAGAACCTTGAAGAAAGACGGGCCACTGCGGATGGAGGCGACGTTTTTTTCATCGACGCTGATGACGATGTCCTCAGCGGGCAGCTCACGGATGATGGTGGCCAGACGACGGGCGGGAAGGGTGGTTGCCCCCTCTTCCTCCACCTCCGCTGGCACCGTGCATGTCACGCCGACGTCGAGGTCAGTCGTGGTCAGCTCCAGCACACCATCCTTGGCGCGGAGCAGGACGTTGGAGAGGATGGCGAGGGTCGTGCGTGCGCTGACGACATGTTGGACCTGTTGGATGGCCTGCTGGAAAGATTCCTTGCTGATCGAGAACTTCATAAAGTGACGTGCCTGCGTTCGAGAGTCGAACAGCCTTTTTTAACCAGTGCGGATGCCCGAGGCAAGGAGTTTGGCGGGAAATATAGCTCAAACCGCAGACCATAGCCCTTTTGACACCTTTTCTGTCAGAGGCCAAGTCACAAGAATGCCACGATCTCCCATCTTGCGTTGAGTGTCGGTCTCGCAACAATACGGGCGCGCGACCCAACCCATTCCCGCGCGTTTCCACGCATGATCATTGATCTCAGCGAACACCTGCGCACCCCCCTCCAGAGAAGCCTCTATAAGGTGGTTGGCCCGTGGTTTGAGACCACGATGGGCCTGCGCGGCATCGATGCCGTCTATCAGCGCACCCGGGAGCTTTATTTGCATCATGACGATGGGCAGACGTGCTTTGCCTGGTTTGACTCCGTGTTGGTGGCTCACAATGTCGAGGCGGACTTCGATGAGCCCCCCGAGTTTGAATTTCCGCAAAAAGGACCGCTCGTCATCGTGGCGAATCATCCCTATGGTATCCTCGATCCCTGCATCCTGGCCCAGTATGTGGCCAAACGCCGCCCGGATCTGAAGGTGATGACCAACTCTCTGCTCGAGGCGATGCCCGAGCTTAAAAAACACATCATCTCCGTCAATCCCTTCGGCGGACAGGAGGCCGCGAAGGGCAATGTCAGCGCCATGAAGGATGCTCTGCGCCACCTGCGCGGTGGTGGAGCCCTGCTCATTTTCCCAGCGGGTGAGGTCGCAGGTTACAAACCTGGACGCGGCATTGAAGAACCAGTCTGGACGCATCACGTGGGCTCTCTCGTGCGCCGCACTCAGGCCACCGTGTTGCCGGTCTTTTTCCCCGGCCGCAACAGCGCGTTTTTCCA